>JACAFC010000039.1 GCA_013388515.1 Ignavibacteriaceae bacterium
ATATAAACCTTGATGAGATATCCTCTACACTTCAGAAGTTTTCAGAGGTGAAAGGAATTTCCTCTTTTGTATCGGGTAAAGTGTTAGCAAATTCAGCTGGATTAAATCAGGTAATAAATTTAAAGGGTATCGATTCCGAATCTTCTAAAAGTGTTTATGATATTGAACCGAACATCATCATGGGAAAAAATTCATTATATGATTCTAGTTCAATTCCAAAAATAATAATAGGATTAAGACTTGCTGATCGTCTTCAGTCCTTAGTTGGCGATACAATTACTATTATTTCCCCTGCTGGAATCGAAAATGCACTAATTCACTTCTCGGTTCCTACTGTTCAAAAATTCGTAGTTTCCGGAATCTATAGTTCAAATAACAACGAATACGACGCTCAATATATATTCTGTTCTATTAAGGAGGCACAAAAATTATTCAAATATGGAAAAGAAATACAGGGTGTAGATGTGCGATTAAATTCCATGTATTCATCATTTGAAATTCAGGAGAAACTAAGGAATATACTCGATTCAAAAAGTTATGCGGTGTATACGTGGTACGATTTCCATAAAGAACTTTATACCGTTATGCAAATTGAAAGGTGGACAGCATACATAATTCTTTCCTTAATAATTGCTGTTGCATGTTTTAATATTCTGGGTTCATTGTCAATGACAGTCATCGAGAAAAGAAGGGATATTGGGATCTTGCGAGCAATGGGAATTCGTGAGAGCTCTATAATTAAAATTTTCATGTACGAAGGTATTTTAATTGGTGCAGCCGGAACTATCTTGGGCAGTTTTCTCGGTTATTTTATATGTTTCTTGCAAATTAAATATAAACTATATTCTCTTGACCCGGCACAGTATAAAATTGATTCATTACCATTAGAAATTCAAGGTTCAGATTTTCTTTTTATAGCCGGAATTTCAATGTTACTCTCCTTTTTCGCTTCACTTTATCCAGCTAGAAAAGCGCTAAAAGTAAATATAATTGACGCTATTAAATGGGAATAAATTATTGTGGTAAAATAATTCTATGCATGAAGTCATTTTAAGAGTTGAGAACCTTTCAAAATCATTTGCTACCACTACTGGTATTGACCTTAAAATTCTAAAGTCAATTTCAACTGAATTTGTTAAAGGGAAAATTACTATGATTGTTGGAGCATCTGGTGCCGGTAAAAGCACATTCCTTCATTTGCTTGGTGGATTGGACCGGCCCAATGATGGAAAAATATTCTTTAAGGGAGAAAATATTTTAGATTATTCTGAATCACAGATGACTTTTTTTCGCAATAATAACATCGGATTTGTTTTTCAATTTCATCATCTTTTACCAGAATTTACTGCTGCTGAGAATATAGCAATCCCTCAGATGATTAATGGAATATCACTAAAAAATACCTCACAGAGAGTCATGAACTTATTAGAAGAAGTTGGTCTGAAAGATCGTAAAAATCATAAACCGGCTGAATTATCTGGCGGGGAGCAGCAAAGAATTGCAGTGGCACGAGCACTGGCTAACAACCCTCAAGTTATATTAGCTGATGAACCGACAGGGAATCTTGACTCTGTAAATAGTCAAATCATTTCTAATCTTATTGTTCAGCTTAATCAGAAATATGGAACCACTTTTATCATAGCTACTCATAACAAAGAACTTCTAAATATTGCAGATCAAGTTCTTGAAATAAAAGATGGTATGATAAATAGCAAATAAAAATGTTAAGTAATTATATTTCCAATACTTAAGGACTACAGCTCATTTTCTTGATATATTCATATATTAATCTAACCCCAAACCCGGTCATATACTTTTTACTGTAATTAGTATTACCGTTTGGCATGGCAGGACCAGCAATGTCTATATGCGCCCAAGGGATTTGAGGATCGACAAAATTTTCTAAAAACTTTGCTGCTGTAATAGCTCCTCCCCATTTGCCCCCAACATTTTTAACATCTGCCACTTCGCTTTTGTTTAATACATGATAAATATCCCACATAGGTAGCTGCCAAGTCTTTTCGTGTGTTTTATTTCCTAATTGAAGTAATATTCTTGATAACTCATCATCCTTAGTAAAAATTCCCGCTGTAAATTCACCTAATGCAACAACACAGGCACCTGTTAGTGTAGCCAAGTCTAACACAATATCTGGTTTTTTTTCACATGCATAAGCCAATGCATCTGCCAAAATAATTCTTCCTTCAGCATCAGTATTATCTACTTCAATTGTTTTACCTGAAAAAGTAGTTATAATATCGCCAGGTTTCATTGATGAACCAGACAACATATTTTCTGCCACAGGTAAAATACCCGTAATATTTATTTTAAGTTTAGTCCTCGCTGCTGCCAAAATTGCACCAGCAACAACTGCTGCGCCTGACATATCAGCTTTCATTTCCCACATATCTTGGTAGGGTTTAATAGAAATACCTCCAGAATCAAATGTTACACCTTTACCAACCAATGCAACATGTTTTTTGCAAGTCTTTTTCCTATTTAAATTTTTTCTTAAACCATGATATTCAATTTGAATAAGTCTCGGAGGATTAGCACTTCCAATGCCTACTGCTGATAAACCACCCATTTTCATTTTTTCAATATTTTTTTCATTGAATATTTTAACTCTTATTCCATCTTTTGCCATCTGTTTTTTTATTCGTTTACTCATTTCATCAGGTGTGAGCACAGTGGCAGGCTCATTTTGGAGATTTTTTGTGAATTCAACAGCTGACATAATATTTTGGGCAGTTGATATTGCACTCTTCAAAATCTTTTCATTATCAGCGTAGAAATAAACCTCTAAATTTTTAGGGATTATTTTATCTGATTTATAAGAAGTGAATTGATAATTTCCTAAGCATACTCCCTCAATAAATGTTTGATAAAAATACTCCTGGTCATCAAAGTGTTTTTTGAAGAGATTATAATCTGGAATGAAAATGTGTAATGATTTTATTTCTTCTTTTTCGATAGACTGTATAAAACCAGCAAGATGATTTCTAAAAAAGTCGACAGTAAATTTTGTATCCACTGTTATTTTCGCCAAAAGTAATTCATCCGGTTTCCCTGTTTGCCGAGGAACTCGTATTTCCGAAATTTCTTTTGAAAAGAAATTTTTTCGTTGAAGTTCTGTGAGAACTGTCTTAGATACTCTTTCAAAATTATCGAGACTTGCTTTTAATTTTTTATCCTCTAAAAAGTATCGAATACAGATTGAAAATTTATCGTATCTGATTTTTTTGCTGCCGCTTTTTATTTCTAGTTTAAACATCTTAATTCCAATTTTTATTAAGATACATTTCTGCTTTTTTAAGAATTATTGGTAAAACATCTTTCATTTCTTTATTATGAAACCTTACACCAGCAGCATTTAGATGTCCTCCACCGCCAAATTCTGCAGCCAGTTTATTCATTGGTATGCTTCCTTTTGACCTTAAACTAACCTTGAAGCCGTCTTTCAACTCAATAAAAAGCAATCCAATCTTTACACCCTGAATTGATAAATTATAATTAACAAAAGTATCTGTGTCAGACTCAATTGCATCTAATTCTTTAAAATCTTTTTGGGTTAAAATCATGTATGCGATATCGTTATTTGCTCCTTCAAGTGTAATTGATGCCAGAGCACGGCCAAGTAGTTACCTTGCTGAATTTGCTTTGGTCATAAATGTTATCATATACCTCACCTGGTGTAATATCAAATGAAAGTAATTCCGATGCTATTTTATGTAATTCTGCGGTAGTTTTTTCAAATCTAAACGAACCCGTGTCAGTCATTATTGCTGCATAAATTGGGTAAGCAATTCTTTTGTTCAGCTTTACAATATTGGTAACTTTTATAAAATCATAAATGATATGACCGGTTGCGCTATATGCTGTATCAATAAATTGATGATCAACAAAATCCTCTTGGTCCTGATGATGATCAATGCAAAGTTTGAGTTTTTTGGATTTGACGAAAATCTCTCGCATACTTACCATTCTGTCTGAGCGGTTGAAATCCAAAGCAACCAGCACATCATCTTTATCAAATAATTTGGAATGAAACCCAGTATTAAATTTTTCTATTACATTATTCTTATCAAGAAATTTTAGATTATACGGAGTGTCGCTGTGATTAATAATTTTAACTTCTTTACCAAGATCATTAAGAATTTCATACAGTGCGATTTCGGATCCAATGGCATCTGCATCAGGATTTACATGAGTTGTTAAGATGAACTTTTCATTGTTAATTATAATAGATTCAAGTGTTTTAAAGTCAATCATTTTCTTCCTAATGAAAATAAAAAGGCGAAGTTACACTTCGCCTAAAGTTATAAACTACATAAGTAAGGTGAGTATCAATTACTGATGAACTTCCCATGTATTAGCAGTATACATCAGTTTTTCATAGCTGCCGACACCTTTTTGATTTTTAAGGTGTTCTATTTGATGCATATAATCATCGTCATAAGTTGGTTTATTAAATTGACGAAATACACCAATCGGTGCAGGGTAACCAGGTAAATCCGTAAACCGAGCTAATAGGAAGACACGGGTTGGATTATCGTCAAACTCATCGTGAACCCAGCAATCATTAATTGAGTACTTACCATTTGTGAGATCAACAATAATAGGATTCATTCCATCAAGCACAATTCCCTTATCTCTGTTTACACCAAAAACAAGTGGTTTTCCATGTTCAAGAACAACAACATTATCGGGTTTAGTATCCTTCTCAGTCTGCAATGAATAGGCACCATCATTGAATATTGGGCAGTTTTGATAAACTTCGATAAATGCAGCACCAGTGTGTTTTGCAGCTCTTGTGATCATTTCTTGCAAATGTTTTGGATCTCTATCTAAAGATCGAGCGACAAATGTTGCACCGGAACCTGTTGCAAGCTTAATCGCATTGAACGGAAAATCAACTGTTCCATAAGGTGAAGATTTAGTAACCTGACCTTTAAGAGAAGTTGGTGAATACTGTCCTTTTGTTAATCCATAAATTCTATTATTGAATAATAAAATTTTAATATTCATATTTTTTCTGCACATATGAATAAAATGATTACCGCCAATACTCAACATGTCTCCATCACCGGTAGCAACCCAAACTTGAAGTTTTGGATTTGCAAGTTTTACTCCGGTAGCAATTGCAGCTGCTCTTCCATGAATACCATGAAAACCATATGTATTCATATAATATGGGAACCGGCTTGAACATCCAATACCCGATATCCATACTATATTTTCCCTTTTTTCTCCAAAGTCCGGAGATGTTCTCTGTACTTGTGCTAAGATTGAATAATCTCCGCAGCCGGGGCACCATTTTACATCAACATCAGATGCAAAATCCTTAGCAGTGTATTTAACGCCTGTTGTCATTTCATTAACTTTAGTTTCCATTCTTGCCTCCTAATACTTCAATTATTTTATTCTCAATTTCTGCCACTTTGAATGGCTGCCCTTGCACTTTGTTAAACTGTATTATATCCTTTAAGAACTTAGCTCTTAGTATAAAAGCCATTTGACCGCAGTTCAATTCTGGCAGAAGAATCTTCTTAAAACGGTTTAATACTTCACCTAAATTGGACGGAAAGGGATTGATGTAACTAATATGTGCCTGTGAAACGGAATATCCTTTTGCCTTAATATGCATTATAGCTTCTTTTATTGCCCCATAAGTACTGCCCCATCCTAATACTAATAGTTCTCCGGATTCTTCACCTTCTACGATAATATCAGGAACATCA
>JACAFC010000184.1 GCA_013388515.1 Ignavibacteriaceae bacterium
AGTATAATGTGCTGTACGATTAGGCGGTGCTGAATTGGCGAGAACAGAGCAGTATAAAGAAGGTAGAATTCCACTTCATACATTAAGGGCTGATATTGATTATGCTGCCGGACGTGCGGAAACTATTTACGGATCACTTGGCATTAAGGTTTGGATTTGCCGAGGCGAAATTTTAGGTAAACGAGTTACAGATTAATTATTTGGAGATTTTTTACAATGTTAATGCCTAAAAGAGTTAAGTACAGAAAAGCCCAACGGGGGCGTAGAGCTGGTAAAGCTTATCGTGGCAGTTCTGTTGCTTTTGGAGATTTTGGTCTGAAGGCTTTAGAACCTCACTGGATTACCAGCAGGCAAATTGAGGCTTGTAGAGTAGCGCTATCTAGAAAAATGAAAAGAGATGGAAAAGTATGGATTAGAATTTTCCCAGATAAACCTGTTTCAAAAAAACCTCTTGAAACTAGAATGGGTAAAGGAAAAGGTGCACCAGAATTTTGGGTAGCAGTTATAAAACCCGGCAGAGTACTGTTTGAAGTTGGCGGTGTTTCAAGAGAAGTTGCTGCCGATGCTTTGCAAGTTTGCGGATATAAATTACCTATTAAAACAAAAATTGTTGCTCGTCCAGATTACGAATAAGATTCAAGGTTAATATGAAAATTCAAGATATAAGAGAAATTAAAACTCCCGAATTGATCAAACAAATTGAAGAGGAAAAAAAGAATTTAACTGATATGAAGTTTGCTCATCAGTTAAAACAGCTTACGAATACATCTAAAATCAAAGCTCTTAAAAAAGATATTGCTAGGATGATGACTATAGTTAATGAACGATCAATTCAGGAAAAAAAATCAATCTCTGCCAACTCCAAGGAAGGAGCTAAATCTTAATGGAACAGCGATCTTTGAGAAAAACTAGAGTTGGTATTGTTGTAAGTAATAAAATGGATAAAACAATAACCGTTGCAATCGAAAGAAGAGTTCAACATCCCATTTATAAAAAATATTTTAAGAAAACTACAAAGCTGCATGCTCACGATGAGAAGAAGGAATGCAGTGTTGGTGATAAAGTAAAAATTATGGAAACGCGTCCATTAAGTAAATTGAAAAGATGGCGATTAGTTGAAATTGTAGAAAAGGCCAAGTAGTTAACCCGTTTTGTTGAGGAAATCATGATTCAAGAAGAAACAAATTTAGTAGTTGCTGATAATTCTGGTGCTAAAAAAGTGAGATGTATCAGAGTTCTCGGTGGGAGCGATAGGCAATATGCTAGTGTAGGAGACCTGATTGTGGTTTCAGTTAAAACTGCTATTCCTAATGGTTCAGTAAAAAAAGGCGAAGTATCGCGTGCGGTAATCGTTAGAACAAAAAAGGAAGTAAGACGAAAAGATGGTTCATATATTAGGTTTGACGAGAATGCGGCTGTTCTTCTTAACCCGCAAAATGAACCAAAGGGAACTAGAATTTTTGGTCCCGTTGCTAGAGAGTTGAGAGAAAAGCAATTCATGAAAATTGTTTCATTAGCTCCAGAAGTTTTATAAGGAATATTTTCTGATGAAAATTCATAAAAATGATAATGTTATGGTTATTACTGGAAATGATAAAGGAAAATCCGGTAAAGTCTTAAAAGTATATCCTTCAAATTCTAAAGTAATTGTGGAAGGTATCAATATTCGTAAACGTCATACAAAACCTAACCAAAAAAATCCTCAAGGAGGAATTTTGGAAAAAGAAGCACCTATTCACGTTTCGAATGTAATGCTTATTGACCCTAAAAGTAATAAACCTACTAGACTTGGTTCTCAGATAATAATTGATGAAAAAACTAAAAAGAATAAAAGGATTCGCATTAGCAGAGATAGCGGCGAAATGATCCAATAATAAATTTTGAATTAATAAAATGGCTGATAAAAAGACTAAAAAAGATACTGCAGAAAAACAACCCAAGGCAGTAAAAGAAACTAAAGACTCCAAAAAGGAATCCAAAAAATCATCTGCTCCAGAAGAAAAAGAAATTAGAATTAAGAACAGACTTGGTGATTTTTATAAAAAAGAAATTGTTCCTTCATTGATGACAAAATTTAAATATAAAAGCGTTATGCAAGTTCCAAAACTTCATAAAATTGTTGTCAATATGGGTGTTGGAGATGCAGTTACCGATCAGAAAATTCTTGAAGAAGCTGTTAAAGAACTTGAAACAATTACTGGACAAAAAGCAAGCGTTAGAAAATCGAAAAAAGCGATCTCTAACTTTAAATTGCGAGAGGGTGTTAATATTGGAGCAATGGTTACCCTGCGTAAGGAAAGGATGTATGAGTTTCTTGACAGACTTATAAATATTGCATTACCTCGAGTAAGAGACTTTAAAGGCTTATCCGATAAATCTTTTGATGGGCGTGGTAACTATTCAATTGGGATTAAAGAGCAAATTATTTTTCCCGAAATCAATTTTGATAAGATTACAAGAGTGTTAGGAATGGATATTACTTTTGTTACAAGTGCTCCTACAGATAATGAAGCATATGAACTGCTTCAAGCTTTTGGAGTTCCTTTTAGAAAAAAGAAGTTAAAACAGCTTAATAGGAGTTTAAGTGGCTAAAACAAGTTCAATAGCTAAGGAAGCAAGACGAAGAAGACTTTATGAAAAGTATGCAAAGATAAGAAAAGAGCTAAAAGAAAAAGGCGACTATGATGCTTTGCAAAAGCTTCCACGTAATTCATCTCCTGTTCGATTACACAATAGGTGTATGTTTACAGGTAGAGCAAGAGGTTTTCACAGAAAGTTTGGAGTTTCGCGGTTGGTTTTAAGAGAAATGGCTCTCAGAGGTGAAATTCCCGGATTAAAAAAATCAAGCTGGTAAACGGAGGATAATAATGCCTGTTACTGATCCGATTTCGGATTTTTTGACTAGAATTAGAAATGCTGTTAAAGCAAGAAGAGTTGTTGTTGAAATCCCTTCATCAAAAATGAAACTTGGCTTAGCAGACATTCTTAAAAAAAATAATTTTATAGATGATTATTCATTAATCGAAGATAATAAGCAAAATGTTCTTAAAGTACATCTTAGATATAACAATGGAGTTCCGGCCATTAGTGGTTTAAAGCGTATTAGTACTCCTGGTTTAAAAGTCTATAAACAAAAAAATGAGCTCCCGCGAGTACTTAACGGATTAGGTATTGCAATTATTTCAACGTCTAAAGGATTGCTTACCGATAACGAAGCCCGAAGTAATTCGCTTGGTGGCGAGGTTGTATGTTTTGTTTGGTAATTAAATAATAACTGGAGTTTATAAGTGTCTAGAGTTGGCAAAAAACCTATTACCATTCCTAAGGGTGTAACAGTTACTAAAATTGACAGAGTAATTAAAGTTAAGGGACCCAAGGGTGAGCTAAGCACTGATGTTCATCCTAATATAAATGTTGAGATCAAAGACGGTGAAATTAATGTAAGCCGCCCAAATGATTTAAAGGTAAATAAATCGTTACACGGATTGAGTCGTGCACTAATTCAAAATATGATTAAAGGTGTAACTGAACAATATCAAAAAACCCTTGATATTGTAGGCGTTGGTTATAAAGCAGAGCAAAAGGGTGAAAGTGTTTTGATAAATATTGGATATTCTCATCCAATATATTTTATTCCTCCAGCAGGAATAAATGTTCAAGTTACTACACCTAATCAAATAATAATATCCGGTATTGATAAACAATTGGTGGGTATGGTTTCTGCAAAAATTAGATCATTTAGAAAACCTGAACCATACAAAGGCAAAGGTATTAAATACTCTAACGAACAAATTATCCGCAAAGCTGGTAAAACTGCTGGTAAATAATTAAGACTTTTGGAAATTGATTATGATTAAAAGAGAAAAAAACGTAAGACTTCGCTCTAAAATAAAAATCCGGAAAAAAATTTCTGGTGTTTCAAACAAACCTAGGATGACTGTGTATAGAAGCTTGAATAATGTCTATGCTCAATTGATTGATGATTTAAAAGGTAATACACTAGCATCTGCATCTTCTTTATCAAAAGAGCTTAAAGAAGAGTTATTGAAATCTAAAGGAAAAATTAGTAAAAGTAAGTTAGTTGGTATTTTGCTTGCTAAAAAAGCACTACAGAAAAATATTTCTGAAGTGGTTTTTGATAGAAACGGTTATAGGTATCATGGAAGAATTAAAGCCATAGCAGACGGTGCTCGTGAGGGAGGATTAAAATTTTGATCTTTACTGAATGCAAGATTGCCGGGTCGTCTAATGGCAGGACTACGCCCTTTGGAGGCGTCTGTAGAGGTTCGAATCCTCTCCCGGCAGCAAAATAATTCCAATAATTTTTTTATTTATAAATTAAAAGTAAAACAGCGAATTTCGAATGGAACAAAAAATTGTTAAACAGACTGATATTGAAGGACTCAAAGAAAAAGTTGTCCACATTAATAGAGTAGCAAAAGTTGTGAAGGGCGGTAGAAGGTTCAGTTTTAATGCTATTGTGGTTGTGGGAAATGGTAACGGAATAGTTGGTGTTGGCTTAGGAAAAGCTAATGAGGTTACTGATGCTATCTCCAAAGGGGTAGATGATGCTAAAAAAAGTCTGGTTAAAGTATCCGTGCGTAAGGGAACAATTCCACACGAAATTATTGGAAAATTTGGTGCCGGTAAAGTTTTAATTAAACCTGCTTCTCCAGGTACTGGTTTAATTGCTGGAGGTGGTGTTCGTGCAGTATTGGAATCAGCCGGGGTTCAAGATGTTTTAACTAAATCGCTTGGTTCAAGCAATCCTCATAACCAAGTTAAAGCAACCTTAAATGCATTAGTTTCATTAATTGATCCTAAGAAAATGGCAGCCAAAAGAAAAATGGAAATTAAGCAATTATTTACTGTTTGATAATGATTATGGCAAAAATAAAATTAACACAAACTCATAGTATTATTGATCGCCCTGTTAACCAGAAACGTACAATAAAAGCTCTTGGTTTAGGCAGGCCCAATTGGGAAAAAATTCATATGGATACACCCCAAATTAGAGGCATGATTAATAAAGTTAAGCATTTGCTTAAAGTTGAAGAAATTAAAGAATAAAAATTAAGTTGATATAATGAACATATTAAGTAATTTAAAATACGCTCCCGGTTCACGAAAAAATAAAAAAAGAGTTGGGAGAGGTGAAGGTTCAGGTCATGGTGGTACAGCTACCAAAGGAATGAATGGTCAACTTTCAAGATCAGGCGCTAAAAAGAAAGCATGGTTTGAAGGTGGGCAAATGCCATTACAAAGGAGAATTCCTAAATATGGTTTTACTAATCATTCACGAGTAGAGTATCAGGTTGTTAATTTAGACGTTCTGCAGAAATTTTCAGACGCAAATAAGCTTTCTGCCGGGACTATTAATCCGGAAATTCTAAAACAAGCTGGCTTAATATCAACAACAAGTAAGCCTGTAAAAATTTTAGGTAATGGGGATTTGAAAACAAAGTTGCAATTAGAAGTTGATAGTTACAGTAAAGCAGCGCAACAAAAAATTGAAGCTGCCGGCGGTTCAATAAAAAAAATTTGAGTGATTCTTAATGTCCAGATTTACAGATACCTTCAGAAATATTTTTAAGATTCATGAGCTGCGACAGCGAATTATTTATACTTTGGTTCTGCTGTTAATTGTTCGGGTGGGCGCACATATTACGCTGCCGGGCATTGATTCGGCATTGCTAGCCGAGGCAATGAAGAATCAAACCTCAGATAATCTATTTGGTCTGTATGATTTGTTTGTGGGTGGTGCATTTTCTAATGCAGCAATTTTTGCTTTAGGAATAATGCCTTACATTTCTGCATCTATTATTTTGCAGCTTTTAGGTGCAGTTGTCCCCTACTTCCAAAAACTTCAGCAGGAAGGTGAAGAAGGCAGAAAAAAAATTACTCAACTTACTAGATATGGAACGGTAGTAATTTCTCAAATGCAACCGTGGGGTGTCACGA
>JACAFC010000156.1 GCA_013388515.1 Ignavibacteriaceae bacterium
ATACTAGTAACTGTCGTAATTAAAATAATTACAATCGACAGAATGTGTTTTTTCATTTGTTTTTCTCCTATTTGTTATAATTGATATGAAAGTCCTAAAGAAAATACTCTACCGCTTCTATTCAATTCTGCAACTCTATCTCCGCTAACAGTTTGTTGAATAAAAATTTTGTCTTGATTTAATAAGTCTTTTACGCTTGCTTTAACAGTAAAATTATCAAACAATTTTTTTGAAATTGAAAAGTCGATTAAGTCGATTGGTTTTTCAATTATGTCACCTAAATCATTTACACCAACTGCAGAAATTCTTTGTCCCACTTTGTTATAAACTAGTGAAGCATTAAACCCAATTGGTAAATTATCATAATAAAGGCCTGCATTAAAAACGTAATCGGCTTGACCTTGAAGCGGTCTATCATTATCCTGAAAATTATTAGAACCAGTATTTTCAACTTTAATTCTTGATTTAATTAAGGTTAAGTTTCCAACAAATGACATGTTCTGAAAAATATGGGAGATAAAATTCAAGTTTTTACGAACTTCAATTTCAACACCATAGTTGGTTGCATCAATAGCATTTGTGTACGAACGTGTCGGTTCGTTACCAGAGGATGCAGTAAGAATTTGTTCTATTGGATTTTGGAACTTCTTGTAGAACACACTAACTGCCAGCAATTCACCCGGATTTGGAAACAATTCAAAACGTAAATCATAATTGTTGATAAGTGATCTTTTTAACCCAGGATTTCCTTTGACCAATTCATTAGTTACAAAATCAAAATATGTGAAAGGAGCAATTTCACGGAATTCTGGTCGAGCTAAAGTTGTACTGTATGCTAAGCGAAAGTTAATTTGTTGATCGAACAGGTAAGTTAAATTTACACTGGGCAGCCAATCTCTGTAAAAAGTATGAACATCAACACCTTCACCTGTTATTGTTTGTGATGCGAGGTTTTGATTTGAATATTCATATCTGACACCTGTAACCAAACGAAATTGCTCGAATAATGAAGCGTCAAACATCATGTAGCCGGCATATACTTTCTGATCTGAATCATAACTATCAGATGGTTTTGTAATCTCTGTTATTGTAACAAATGTTTGGTTAATATTTTCGGGTTGGAAAATCTTATCAACAGAAAGTTGTAATATGCTGTCTTCAGCAAAAAAATCACCTCGAGCACCGTTTCTAAATCCAAACATTCTTGCATCAAACACTCTTGCTTTTCTGTTTGCTAAGATTCCAAATGAGAATTTTGGTGAAGAAGGATTTTCAAAGGGTTTTATTGTGAAGTTAGTGTTTAAGCTGTAATCATTATCTTCTAACTCACTATAAAATCTTGTGGAAATTGACTGATCTAATAGAAATCTTAGATTTTCTTCTGGAGTATCGAGTGATTTTGCATAAATATATCTTCTTCCATCAGGTTCAGAACGATCAGAACGAGAGTAACTTAAGCCCCAGTTCATATTCAAACCGTTTAATACATTGAAAAAGTTTTCGCCAATAAGCTGATGAGAGCGAATTGACCTAGATACAAATCTTAAAGAAGTAATTTCTCGGTACTGACCGGCGTATCGATAATTTCCTAAGTATTGAAGCGTTTCGTCATCCGAATTTTGATTAAATACGTTTTTAAAACTTATTTTATTAGTACTATTAAATTTAAAACTTACATTGATGAGACCGCCGAGCATTATACTCTGTAAGTAGTTGGTTCCATTGTAGCTGTAGCGTTCCCCTGTGTAATCATAAAAGTTCTTCTGTTTTTCAATGAAATCCGAACTTGAGGAGTAATTTACTGAAGCAACAAACCCAAGTACATCTTCATTGCTAAAATCAAATTTATCTCCTATGGTCAATTTGAAACTGCTATTTGCAGGGGCTTTGAATGAAGTTATATTCCAGTTATTTCCAAAACTTGCAGCTATGTTTGCTAATTCTTGATCACTATAAGTTCCACGAGATAAGCGTGTTGAACCAATTATATCAGGGATATTTCTTGTACCATCATCAACACCAAGGAAATCACTTGAACCGCCGTTATAGCTATGAAAATTTTTTGTGGTGATATTGGAATTGTATCCAGAATTTAAGCTGAGGTCCAAAGTAAATTTATTTGGGAACTCTATAGTATTAATTTGAACAAGTCCGCCGGAAAAATCTGCTGGTTTATCAGGTGTAAAGGTTTTAGCAGTTATAACATTTTCAACTAAACTGGCAGGAAAAATGTCATACGAAAAGCTTTTCTTTTCGGGATCAGTACTAGGAAGACTCGCACCATTTAACATTGTATTATTGTACCTATCGCCAACACCCCGAATAAATGCATATTTCCCTTCTGAAATTGTAACACCTGTCATTCTCTTCAATACATCAGAACCATCTGACGCATTATTTTTTTTGATCATTTCACCGCTAATTCCATCTACAATGCTTGATGAATTCTTTTGAATTTTTAATACATTATATTCTGTATTCTTTAATGCTTCAGCAGTAATTACAACTTCATCTAACTCAGTTGTTGCTGGTTCGAGAGAGACGTCAATTTTTGTTGTCTCACCAGTTTTAACCATAACATTTTCAATAACTGTGGTTTTGTAAGAAATGTAAGATATTTTAATTGAATAACTTCCTGATTCCAAGTTTTTGATAATAAAATTACCATCGATATCAGTAGAAGCACCGAAGGTAGTTCCTACAATTAACACATTGGTGCCAATTAATGCTTCATTGTTATTTCTATCAGTAATTTTTCCAGCTATGCTGCCCTTGCCTTGTCCGAATAAGGATGCATGTGATAGCAAGATAAGTGTTAACAAGAGATTAAAACTCTTCAATTTCATTTTTAGAAATGATAAGACATTGTTTAATTTGTAATTCATTGTTCTCTCCTTGTAAATAGATAAATGTTTTCTTCGACTGCCCAAAGTTACCCTTGGCATGTTAAGCTAATATTAAGCAAGTGTTAAGAAATTGTTAAGAATCACTAAGGTGGCGGTTGGTTTTTATTTATTTTGGTAGAATTAAAACCAGTAATAAGCATTAAATATTATGGATTAGGAATTAATAATGCAGCTGCTTTTGAGATTTGATGAATCAGATATTCATTACTAGGTTATTAATTGCTGGAGTATGTTAGAGTTTTGCTTTTACCATTAGCTAATTATTGACTTCATACATCTGCTGGCTGCAATTCGGATTGTATTTTGGTTTTAAGATACCTTAGTTTTTTCTCGGTCTTAATCTTTGAAATATCAACAAGTATTAGTCCATCAACACAATTCATAAAACTGGGATCAACACTAAAATCCAGAAAACTTACTCCATTATCATAACATAATTCTGAATAGTGCTTGTATAGGATTGGCACTGAGAATCCATGTAATGAAAGCATCTTTTTAAGAATTTTATAATCATCCTTAGCACTTGTTCCAAAAAAAGTATGTAATAGCTCATCTTTATATTTTTCTTTCATGTTAAATTTCACTACTGATGAAGCATAATTATTAGAATTTGAATACCACTTCTTAAAGTAATAAACTATTAATGCAATAATATGTTTTGGATAGTTACTGCTAATACTTACCGGTCCAAAAAGATATTTCACACCAGGATTAGCATTAAGAAAACTTCCAATTCCTTGCCACAGATAGTCTAAAGCATAAGTATTCCAATATTTTTCTTGCACAAAACTTCGCCCAAGTTCAACAGAATAAGGTATAATTTCATCAATAAAACTCTTATTGTAATTAAATAGTGTAGATGTATAAAAACCGGTTTGGCCAAATTTATTGAGTATATCTTTTCCTATTCCTAAGCGATAGGAACCAACGATTTCAAGCTCTTCTTCATCCCACACCACCAAATGATGATAGTAGCTGTCGTATTTATCTAAATCTAATTTATTGCCTGTTCCTTCACCTACTTTACGAAATGTTAATTCCCTTAGTCGAGCAATTTCATTAAGAGTGTTAGGTGCATCATTTTTGGTTGTGAGAAATATTTTCTTCCCATCGGAAGTAGTGCCAATAAAACATGATTTAGACAATTCTTGCTTTAGAAGTTTCTTATTAGTGGGATGGATAACATTTTTTTCTGTACTAAATATTTTTTTACGATTCTTACCAATATGGTAAACATGTTTCCTTAAAAGCTTAACCTTGTAAATAATGTTCACGTTTGAATTTATAATTGTTTTCGAAGAAATTAAATCTCCGAAAATCACTCTAGCGGTTTTATTTTTCTTATTGAAGATTTCGTGAGCTAGCAAAATCATTGATAAATTTTTATTCAACAAGGATGTTAAATAAAACAAAAGCGAGTTTTTTGCAAAAATGAAAATAGGAAGTATAGGTGAGTTAAATTTTTGGGCGTAATGTATTGCCCCATTTTTCCATTTTGAATCTCTAATTCGAAACCACTTTAATCTGGATACTTCACCGGCTGGGAAAATGATTACAGCATTTTCATTCTCTAAAGCTTGTCCAATAAGTTCAAGATTTTTTCTTTGAAATGAATTATGAAATATATCTACTGGTATGATATGATCTTTAAGAAAATCAAACTGTAAGATTAAATCATTTGCTACAATTTTAACATCACTCCTTACATCAAGTAAAGCCTTAAGAATTATTAAACTGTCCAGGCTGCTTGGGTGATTAGCAACGCAAATTACTCTGCCTTGCGAGGGAATTTTTTGAATATCATTATCTGTTATTAGGAATGAATAATTCAAGAAATCAAAAATCTCCATTATAAAATGCTTGGCATCCAAGTGCTCATGCTTATGGATAAAATCATTAATCTTATCTATGTATAAAACCTTCTTTATTATTTTAAAAATAATTTTACTGATAATATTTGATTTAGTTATAAATCGAAAGTTTTCTTTCTCATTTAGCAGCGTTTGTAAGTCTATTTTGTTCATTTCTCTTTTAATTTATTTACAATAATATAAATACATTAAAAAGGCACAGTGTTAATAAAAGTTTAAATTACTATTATCAAATTGTTAACAACAGATATATAATTCGCTTTATTTATGAGTTATTTATGAGTGTGTATTAGACTTGTATTAATAAAATGTTAAATCTTATTTTTTGATGCATGTGAAAGCTTACTGATACTTAAATTTGGTTTTACAATTTTTATTAATTAAATATGAAAAAAATCAATTGGGCAGAGGAAATAAGGATTTCAACTTCCAAGATTATCCGAAACGGCATCGAAGAGTTAAACAATTCTGGGATAAATAGAGATATATTAATCCATAATTCCAGGAAAAGAGTTAAGACAATTAGAGCAATTCTTAAACTTATTAAGGATGAATTAAGTGGGAAAAAATATAAAGAATTTAATCTAACCTTTCGTAACCTCAATAGACGTTCCGCGAACATAAGAAGAGCATATGTTATGCTAGAAATAATTGAGAAAGAACGTAAAATAAAATCTGATGCTGTTTCGCTAAGACTTTTAGATAAGATAAAAAATAATGTAGAAGAGTTGATGATAAGTACGCAGCCAAAGATTAATGTCAATCAAGTGTTAGTCCAGTATTCAGATCTCTTTTATTCATTTGAAAAATATTTCAACAGCATTAGTTTTAAGAAGAAGGACTTTTTGTTATTGAAAAATGGTTTTGCCGAAATTTATAGTAATGCGAAATACCATATAAAAGAAGCGAATAAGAGTAAAGATGTTGTAATATATCACGAGCTAAGAAAAAATGTTAAAGATCTCTCATCTATGCTTGAGATTATCCAGAAAGCCTGGCCAGATGTAATTAAAAGCTATAATAAACAATTAAAAATTTTAGCTGATTTTATAGGCGAAATGCATGATTTATTTGAATTCAATTTACTTTTAGATAACGCAAACATTCCAGAAAATATGACTAAGTCAAAGAAATTACTTCAAGATGAACTGACTGAAAGGATTCACACACTTATTATTGCTGTACAGGAATTAACAAATAAAATATTTGCTGAGAAAACCGAATGTTTTATTTCACGGTTTGAAAATATTGCAAGATTTAAGTTAACCAAATCGAAGTTTCATATAGCATAAACTACAAACTACAATCAATATTAAGTTGGCTTAAATGTAATCCTTAAGCCAATAATACCCGTAATAATTAACATCATAAAAATCAATTTCATTAAGTCATATTCTTTATTGAAAATAAAAATCTCGGTAATTGTTATGCCAATAATTGCTATTCCCATCCAAATCGTGTAAGCAATTGCCATTGGAATTGCTTTAAGTGAAAGAGAAAACAAATAAGCGTTTGTAAATCCAAAAATTGCATAAAATATAAGAGGAATTATTTTGGTAAAACCCTCAGTATATTTCAAACTGATAAGCCATCCAATTTCCATAATGCCAGCAAGCAAAAGGTATAACCAATTCATAATACTTAAACTAACACTCCTATCCTCTGTTAAATGTTCTAAATGCGTAAAGAAATTGTTTTAAGTAACCGCTCGGAAAGTAAGTTTTCAAACCATATTGGTTAGCTAATTCATTTTGCGGAAGATAGTCCGTTCCAAAAATCCAATCCCAAATAGCTAATTTTGTACTAAAGTTTTTATTCCTTCCTTTACCCTGGGAGTGGTGCCAACGATGCATTTCGGGGCCATTAATAATGTATTGAAGCCATCCAGAATTAACGCGAATGTTAGAGTGAATATACATCCCCCAAACTGCACTTATTGCACCCTTGATGACTGCAACTTGTGGAGCAGCTCCTAATAACACAATTGGTAAAAACTCAATCGTCTGGTTAATTAATATTTCCAATGCATGAGACCTTACTCCAGATAACCAATCAACTTCTTTTGTTGAATGATGCGCTTCATGTAGCCTCCAAAGAAATTTATTCTTATGCTGCCATTTATGAAAAAAATAAATATACAAATCGTGAGTAACTGTGAAGAAAGCTAATTGAAGTAACAAAGGCCAATTAGTAATAAGCTTAAGGCGAGAAATTCCTGTGGTATTATTAATAAAATCGATAAATACTGAAATAACAAAACCAATCATCAATGTCTGGATTACATTATATAATAAAAAATCATCAAGGAATCCTTCTCGCAGTATTCGCTGATTTTTATTATACGGAAATACCCTCTCAAGAATAATGATAACAATTGCACATAAGGTTACACAAATAAGTGAATAAATCTGGACTGTACTAAGCATATAAAATTAATAAGTAACTGCAGATGTATTATTCTTAATTCGCCTTAATTTGAGGATGGAATTTTTTTCACTTTCATAAACTCGTTTAATACCATCACCAAGTGATTTTTCAATATCACGAATATCTTTGACCAACCTATACATTCCCATAATTTCAACCGAAGCAGCTTGGTCACTACCCCACATTGATCTATCTAAAGTAATGTGTCTCTCAACAAAAGCAGCACCGTGCGCAACAGCAGCATATGTTGGAGCTAATCCTGTTTCATGCCCTGAATAACCAATAGGTATACCAAAATATCTATTCTTAAAAGCACGAATTACATTTATATTTAATTCTTCCAATTTGCATGGGTATGTTGAGGTAGATTGTGCCAAAAGCAATTTTTCTTTTCCTATAAACTCAACAGCATTATCTACTTCCTCAATTGTAGACATACCGGATGAAAGCATTATTGGTTTGTTTAATGATTTTACTTTTTTAATCAGTTCAAAATCTGTAATCGATGCAGAAGAAATTTTATACATTGGAGGATTAAACTCCTCAATGAAATCAACAGCTTCAACATCCCAGCACGAAGCAAACCAATCGATGTTTTTCTCAGCACAATATTTGTCGATTATATCATACTCTGAAAAACCGAACTCAATTTTTCTTCGATATTCAATGTAAGTCATTCTACCCCATGGAGTATCCCTCTCAATATTCCATTGATCTTCTGGAACACAAAGTTCAGGTGTACGTTTCTGAAATTTTACTGCATCGCAGCCCGCAAAAACAGCTCCATCAATTAGCTTTTTTGCTAGTTCCAATGAACCATTGTGATTGATACCGATTTCCGCAACGATATAAACCGGTTCCCCTTCCCCAATATAACGCTTACCAACTCGAACAGTATTATGGGTTTTCATTTTAACCTCAGAATTAATTTTTATTTGTTATAATAATTTTATTTACCAGCAAGTCCAGCCGCCATCAACAACTAAATTAGCGCCAGTCATATAGCTAGAAGCATCACTTGCTAAAAACACTAAAGCTCCTTTGAAATCAAATTTATTTGCCATCCGCTTAATTGGAGTTAATGCAGAGTAATTTTCAACAAAATATTTAGCTTGATTATTTTGAACTCCACCCGGACTTAAAGCATTTACTCTAACATTTCTTTCTCCCCAATAAGCAGCGAGGTACTTTGTAAAAGAAACAACCGCGCCTTTTGAAGCTGAGTAAGCTGGTGGTTTAAAGAAAACTTGATTACCACTCGCATCTTTATAAAGAGATTGGTTAGGTGCAACCATTCCATAAGTAGAAGCGATATTAATAATACTTCCTGAACCTCGATGCGCCATATGAGATCCAAGTATTTGTGAGCATAAAAAAACTCCGGTTAGATTTACGTTAATTGCTTTATTCCAAGCTTCAAGGGGGTAATTTTCAAACTTAGATTCTTCTAAACTAGTTTTGGGATCTTCAAGCATGTCGTTAATTGCTGCATTATTAACTAATACATCCAATTGGCCAAAAGTATCTACAATCCTGCTCCGCGCGGATAATAAAGAATTTTTATTGGTAACATCCAGCTTCATACCAACTGCTTTTTTACTAATACTGCTTGCAAATTCTTCGCAAGCATTATCATCTAAATCAGCAGCAATAACAGTGGCGCCTGCTTCGCTAAGTGCTTTGCAATGTTCTTGACCGAGCAATCCTAAAGCTCCAGTAACTAATGCTATTTTTCCTTCAAGTGAAAACATAATGTTCATTTACACTTTTACAACTGGTTTTGTATTAAAACTATCTGTTTTTCTGAATACAGGTTCTACAGGTTTTCCTCTGAGTCTTTTTCCAACTTCATTTTTTTCAACTGCATCCTTTAATAACTGAAGGACTTCTTTATAAGCAGTTAAAGTATAAGATATATCATCATGAGAATGTGAAAGACTAATGTTGTGATACCCAGACCAAAGTATTCCCCTTTTGATCATTTCCTGCTGGACAAAAGATTTTAGCAATAAAGAATCAATTGTTGGATGATTAAAGGTAACTAAAGACCTGAAATTATACCCAATACATTTTGTGCAGTTAATTGAAAGTTCGTTAACAATATTATTATAACCATCCTTGAGAATTTTCCCTTTGTCATTTAATTGCATTGGAACTCGGTTGTTTATAATCTCTTTTATTGTTGCCTTTGCTGCCGCTAATGACAGTGCTTCACCGCCAAAAGTTGTGTAGAAAAAAACTTCATTTTCGGCAAGCCGCATTATTTCTTTTTTACCAGTCAAAACTGCTAGCGGCATTCCGTTCGCAACAGCTTTCGAGTAAGTAGCTAAGTCTGGAATAATTCCAAAATATTCCTGTGCACCTCCTATTTCCATCCTGAATCCAGTCCACATCTCATCGAATATCAAAAGCACATTCTTACGTTTGCAAAGATCTGCAAGATCATGTAAAAAATTATTTTTAGGTTCTTCAAATACAACCGGTTCCAGAATAACTGCAGCCGTATCATTATCAATTGATTTTTGCAGGGAGCCCAAATCGTTATAATTAAAAGTGTAAGTAAGATCTCGAACCGCAGATGGTATGCCTGAATTACGAGATGTTACAGAAATATACCAGTCGTGCCAGCCATGATATCCGCAGCATAATATTTTATCTTTTCCTGTGAATGCTCGTGCTAATCTTATGGCAGCACTTGTTACATCAGCACCAGTTTTACTGTAACGAATTGATTCGGCATTGGGAATAATTTCTCTAATGAGTTCAGCAACTTCAACTTCCAATGGATGCATTAATGAAAAAGTAATTCCATCTTTCAATTGATCCAATATTGCGGCATCTACACTGGGATAAGAATAGCCGAGTACTAAAGGACCGATACCCATATTATAATCCAGATATTGATTCTCATCCGCATCCCAAACATGAGAACCTTTTCCTTTTACTAAATATTTAGGTGCTACTCCGTCAACATACTGCGATGGTCCTTTTGCAAGTGTTTGAGTTACTGAAGGAATCAATCCGAAAGCTCTGGAATATAATTCTTCTGATTTTTGAATTATGGGATAATCATTATTAAATATAATTTTGTTAGGCATGTACCCTCACTAATTTTTTGTTATGCAGAGCATTCAAAATTTTTTGAACTAGATTTTCTGCTGTAAATCCCTCATATTCAAGTACTTCATCAAACAGGGCGGGCTTGAACCAGGTGTTGTTTAGTGCAATTGGAAAAATATCGGCATTCTTTTTATGCAACACCAAAATTTCTGAAAGAATTGAGAACAAACCGCCAGTTATGAAATGATCTTCTAGGGTTATTATTAAGTCACATTCTTCAACCGTCTTTAAAATTTCACTTTTATCAATTGGTTTTAATGTACGAAGGTTTAGTACCCGCAAACTAATTCCAAGTTTTTCTAAATTATTTTTTGCAATTAATGCCTGATTAAATAAAGTGCCATAAACCAAAATTGCAATGTCAGTTCCGCTGCCAATTACTTCAGCTTTACCTATTTCAAATTTTTCGTGTGGGTATATTGGTTTGATTGAATTAAATCTTATATAAAATGGAGAAGGAGTGCTAATTATTTCGGGTAAACCTAGTATCATATCCTCCTCATCGGCAGGACAAAAAACATTCATATTTGGTATTCCTCGCATCAAGGAAACATCTTCAAGGGCTTGGTGAGTAGGTCCGTTTGCTTCAGATGAAAAGCCCGCAAAACTCCCAACTATTTTTACTGGTAAATTGCTTATCCCAACGTCCGTTCGAATAAATTCAAACGCACGCATTGTGAGAAATGATGCAAGTGCATGAACTATTGGAATTCTTTTGCGCAATGCTAAACCAGCAGCTATACCAACTAACGTTTGTTCAGCAATACCTACATCAACAAATCGATCGGCTAAATTATTTGGAATGTTTCTTATAGCAGCACGATTTTCTGCAGTTAAAATCACTATTCGGTCATCTGATTTTGCTATTTCTAAAAGTTTATTCTCGTAGTTCATTCTTCACCTTACTGTGAGTGATTCAGATTCTAATTTTGTTTTTGAGAGCCCATGAAGTTCATCAATTAATGATTGCACTTCTTCATCGGTAAATTTGCAAAACCAGCGGTCAGCTCTCGACTCTATTGATGGTAAACCTTTTCCTCTAACAGTATCTGCAATTATCACAGATACTCTTTTTGATTCAAATGGGAATTGAGAAAAAACTTCTTCCATTTCTTTAAAGCTGTGTCCATTTATGGTTTTTACACAGCAATTAAACGATTCAAATTTTCTTTCTAAGGGTTCAAGCGGTATTAATTTCTCAGTTTCTACATTTGCTTGAAATCGATTCCTGTCAACAATAATCAATAGATTATCTAATTTGTAAGCTGAGGCAGTTAACAAACCTTCCCATATTGTTCCTTCATTTAATTCCCCATCTCCAAGAATTACTACAATTTTATTTTGGGATGTTTTTATTTTGCAATCAAGCGCAACGCCTATTGCAACCGAAAGAAGATGACCTAATGAGCCGGAATGAAATTCTATACCATTTATTTTTTTATTTGGATGCCAATAAATATCATCTTTGGCCGTACAATGATTGTTCAATCTATTTTTATCTAACCATTCTAATTCAACAAATACCCCATAAAGTGCAGGTACATCATGTCCTTTTGAAAGGAATAGATAATCTCTGTTTAAATCTAAAAATCGATTTTTATCTATATTTAAAAAATTTTTATATAGATAGACAATTAGATCGGTACACGAGAGAGAGGCACCAATGAAGCATCCGCCTTTTGATGTTAGTCTAATTATATGTTCCCTTACGTTAAGAGAAATTTGTTCGAGTATTTCGACTTCTTTTTTATCCATTTAGAATTTGTACATATTTTGTTTTGTAATCGTTGATAGAGTTCAATTCGTTAAGATGATTAGTATACCAGCTCTTTCCAAGATGAATAGCATTTATTTTTTTTAAATGCGGCTTCCGTTCCAAAAGTTCTAAAATATCATCCATTCTAAAGTTTGGCTTATGCGGATACAGTTCTTGATAGATAGCGCGGATGAGAAGATAATCTTCTTCATAGTCAAGTGTCCAGCGATGGGACAATGAATAATCCAGATTAGGGAACCAAGTTACATTACCAATTTTAAATAGATTTGGATTTTCCCAAATAAAAGGCGTAGTGTGTTCTCTTTCATAGTTTTTATTTGCACATATCCAGGCTTTTTCTAATGCTTCAAAATTCATTATCTCAACGTCATTTCCATCGGGATATGAAGCTGGGTGCAAATTGCTTACATAATCATATTGTTCAGCACCATCTAAGTATGCACCAATTACTTTATCGATAATCCTTGGGTCAATCAAGGGACAATCGGATGGAATTTTTACTACATGTTTTGCTCTAAATTTTTTGGCCGCTTTGTAATGTCGATCTAGCAAGTCAGTTGGATGACCCCGGTAAAACAAAATTCCTTCATGAACACAAAATGATTCTATTGGATCGTCTTCTTTCCGGTTTGAAGTAATTATTACTACTTGACCAGCATACTGCGAACGAATGACTCTTTCATACATTTGATAAAGAAGAGGTTTACCGCACACTGGTAACATTACCTTTTTTGGTAATCTGGTTGAACTCATTCTTGCTTGAATAAGTATTAATGCTTTTTTCATTTTATGTTACTTGAAGATTAAATTCATATTGTTTTATTGATGAAGAAATAGATTTTTCGCCTAGAAGATCGCGACCAACTTGTGCAATATTATTTGCAGACAATCCTCCATTTTGGGTTGGCAATAGTTCCTTTAGTTTCTTCAAACAAAAATCAGAGTATACTTCTTTACCCAAAGCCATTCCAACGTACACAACCGAAGAGTATTTAGTGATCAAAACATCACAGTTTGCTATCATCTCATTTATACTGCCATTGGTTAATACTAATGCTTTAGGTGCATATTTATTAATTTCTTTTATGGCTCTAACATAGTTTTCATTTGGGTGAAGTTTGAATATTACTTGCCGTCCATTAGCTATATCCAAAACTTTTTGAATAAATTTTTTACGATTCTCATACTTAAATGTTTCTCTTGCATCCGAAGTTGCAGCAAGAACAAAGTGCTTGAATGGAAAATTGTTTTTGGTAAATTTTTTTGCATTATCAAAATTTGGGATACCAGTAACTATGATTTTATCCTCTTTTACTCCCTTATGAATAAATAGGTTTTTATACCCCTCAGACGCAACACAGAATTTGTGATATAATTTTGATAACCCTTGGGTACTTGTACTGGCTAAGTAACGAGGCAGATATAAATACTTAACAAGGTAATACATAAAATTTTCAGGATCAGTCATACCCTCCTGAACCAAAATGATTTTACTCTTTCTAATGTTTTTAGGTACAATCAAATCTGAACAGGTAAAAACTAAATCATAGTAACCAGTAAGCCCTTTGTAGTCTATTTGTAAATTATTGCTGTATAAATACTCTAAGGTTTGTTCTTTGAACCTTCCGCCGAGTATTGTAAAGTCAAGCAAATCTAATTTTCTAAGCAGCTCAACAAACCCATCTGCATAATAAGGCGTAAACATGCATTCATAATCATCAAAATGTTTTGATATTTCATGCATCATTGTTGTTTGATTCAATGATCCGCAGATAAATAATAGTTTTCCTTTTAACATTCATTTTCTCTTTTGCTGTGCAAATGTAAAAAATCAAAACCCTCAGAGTATTAAGGAAATATTATCTAATGGTTAAATAATTGTTAACTAGTGGGATGGGAAAAATTAGTCGGTTAAACTACTTAACAGTAATTTAATATTTTCTTAAAGTTATGGTAATCTTGAAATATGTAGGTTAAAGAAACAAAATTAATTTTTATGAAAATCATACATCTTTCTGATCTTCACATAAGCAAAGACTTTAGAAGAAACAATTTGAAGCGATTTAAATATTGTTTAAATCATATTTGTCAAACATCTTTTGATCATTTAGCAATCACCGGCGATCTTACGGATAATGCACAGCATCATGATTTTACAATAATTAGGCAAACGTTAAAACATTTCGGTTTATTAGATTCAAGTAAAGTTTCAATTGTTATTGGTAATCATGATATTTTTGGCGGAGTACAGACTGCACTTGACGTACTTGAATTTCCAAAAAAATGCAAAACAACTGATTATGATGAAAAAGTTTCTAGTTTTATTTCTCATTTCGAGGAATTATTTACTGATTGCAGCTTCTCTTCTCCAAATAAATTTTTTCCCTATTATAAAAATTTGGGAGAAGTGGGTTTAATAGGGTTAAATTCTGTTGCACATTTTTCTAAAATCGGAAATCCAATTGCTTCAACAGGAAAGGTATATCATGAACAAATTACTGACTTTAAGCTGCTCACTAAAGACATAACACATACACAACCAATAATTGCATTGATACATCATCATTTCTATAAAAAAACTATTGAAGCTACAAGCCCCCAAAATAATGTTTGGAACAAATTTGAATCTTACAACTTGAGATTAAGAAATAAGAAAAAATTGATTAAAGTTTTAAGTGAAGCAGGAATTAAACTTGTACTTCATGGACATAGTCATGAAATGACTCAGTACTCAAGAAAAGGTATCCATTTTTTAAATGCAGGGGGAGCAATTGATAATAACTCTAATATTATCCGTTATTTTGAAATTGACATTAATAATTTGGAATACAATGTTACCGAAGAGAAACTATCGATCAAAAATAAATTAACTGCCCAAAAAATTTTAAGCTGTTAATCTCTAAAGCAGATTATCATTTGGAGTTCTGAGAACAAGTCATTGCCTCTCCCACAACGAAATGAATCCAGCTTTTTTTACAACTTGCTGACCTTCTTGAGCCAGTACCCAATCAATAAATTTTTTAGATAAACCTGTAGGTATATTACGAGTTATAAAAAATAAATATCGGCTAATCGGATATGATTCGTTCCTAACATTTTCTGCGGTAGGATAAATATTATTAATAGATGAATGATGAACATTTTCACCGTAGCCAACGCCCCCATAGCCAATTGCATATTTGTCTTTTGATACTATTTCTACAATCTCCGCCGTTGAAGCTTTTATTTCAGCATTATCAAAATAATTTTCATTTAAAAGTACATGTTCTTTAAAATAAAGATACGTTCCACTGTTTGGAGATCTCGATAATACCCTAATTTCAGCGTTATCACCACCGACTTCTTTCCAATTCTTTATTTTACCTGAGAATATTTTCCTAACAGATTCTAATGATAGATTTTTAACTTGACTATCTTTGTTAATATAAATACTCAACGCGTCCTTAGCCACTAAAGTTGATATTCCTATACTGCCAAATGAATTAGCTAAAACCTTAATCTCCTCTGGTTTTAGAAGTCTTGAAGCAGTACAAATATCCACGAGACCTTCACTTAAAGCTTCAATTCCTGTTTTTGTGCCGCCGCCTTCAACATAGATAGATGTTCCCGGATTAAATTTCATGTATTCTGTGGCAAGCATCGTTGTCAGTTTTAGCATTGTATCAGAGCCCTTAATTTTTATTACATTTGTATTATTACTAAGGTAAAAACAGCTAATATTAATGCTTATCAAAAAGAATAATATAAATGCAAATACATCTATTTGCTTTAACAAATTTTTTCTTAAGATTAATTTCATCTATTCTCTGCAATACTCCTCAATCTAGCTAATAAGAAAGGTGAATCATCATTCCACTCGGGGACAGAATCTGAATTTGCTAATTCAATGATTAAATCATACAGAATTGTAAGATGCTGAACTGTTGCGTTATAATTAATTATTTGATCAGTATCATCAAAAGGTGTATGGTATATTTTTGTACTATAATTCATATACCAGTTTAGAGCATCCTGCCTTTTTTGATTTTTTGGATCAATGCCTTCATAAACTAGAATAGATGGAACTCCCGCCTGGGCAAAGGCAGCTTGATCGGACTTATAGAATGAGATCCAATTCTCAAATTCACTTGGAATACTGCTTAGGCCAACGTCTCTCCTCTCTAGAATTTTTTTCAAAATGACACTTAAAGAAGAGTATTCAGAACCAATACCAATTATTGAATTAAATTCGTCGAATGCTGCTAATCCATCAATATTTACATTTGCAATGCATTTATACAGAGGCACTAAAGGAGAAGAAACATAATACTGCGATCCTAATAAGCCCTTTTCTTCAGCAGTTAAGCACAAAAACAATATTGATCTTTTCAACTTGACGTTGTTTCGACTTAATGTCCTAATTATTTCCAACAATCCCGCTACCCCAATTGCATTATCATGAACACCATTGTAAATAGAATCCCCATTTACCTTTGGACCAATCCCTAAGTGATCATAGTGTGCAGAAATTATTAAATAATCATCTTTTAGTTTTTCATCGGTACCATATAAAACGCCAATTACATTTCTGGAGAGAAAATCTCTTTCTGAAAACGAACCGTTAAATTCGAGCTCACAATGTAATTCAAAACTGCTCATTCTATTTTCACTATGCATACTATAAATATCACCAATTGAATGCTTTGAATTATCAAACAATTTTTTAGCTGCTTTCGGATTAATTAGAATGCTTAAATTACTGTTAACCGATGAAGCTAGTGTTACATTTTCAAATAAAAATTCATTCTGCAGTGTGTTCCACCTTTGATCTGAAAAATCGTTTTCTTGAAGGAGCAAGATACTTCCCACAGCTCCACGCGCAAGTGCTGTGCGTTGTTTTGCTTCGGGTAAACTATAAATAGTTGGGGTATGGCCGTTAAAATATCTTGGGTCTTCTGAAAATGGTTCGCCTTCAAGAAATACAACAATTTTCCCTTCAACTTCAATCTGCTGGTAATCGTTATAATCAAACTCTGGCGCAAATATTCCATAGCCAACAAAAATTAAAGGTGCAGATGAGGCCAAAAAAGTTTGTTCTCCAGAGGTATAAAGTAAATAATCATCCCCTAGCTTTAGTTCGGACACTCCATTTTTATTATGGAGTTTAAGTTTACAAAAATCCAATGGCTTACTTCCATGCAATGGAATAAATTGAAAATATGAATTTTTGTTACCCACGGGCTCAAGCCCAAACTCCCAATATTTTTTCGAAATAAAATTGGCTGTTATTTCTTCTTGAGGAGTACCAGTACCTCTCCCGGATAAGGAATCATGCCCTAAAATGTTAACGTAGTTTTTTAGATTTTCTTTGGAGAAAAGTGATAAGGGATTTTTTTCTAAAACATCTTGAGCAATTCCATGTTTGAAGATTATAGAAAAAAATATTACTAACGACAGAATTTTCATAAGGTAAATTTTGTAAATACTTCAGATGTAATTTAAATAGAAATTGTTCAATTATTAAAACTTAGTTTAAGTGGCTTTTCTTGTATTGGAAAATTTAATTTCAAATCTGCAGCAAGTATGCAAAAATTGTGTAATGATATTATTGCATTACAGAATTATAAAGATTCAGTCTATTCAGAATAAAATTCTAATTGTTCGTTTTACCTTATTTACCTATCTTTTGAGTGAGATTTATCCCATGTAATCTCAGTCCTGTCAAATTTTAAGTTAAAAGTAGTAAAAAGGTTTTTAATAATTAAAATATGTTAACATCTGTATATGTTGGACAATACTTTTTTAATAATTTTACAAAACTCTTTTAGGATAATCTATGCCCTCTTTTAGTCATTCTTGGCTTCCTTTTATTTACCTTTATGCATTTGGAGGTTTTTTCTTTCTGGCCGGTTTAATCATAGTTCAGAAAGCAAAAGCACTTGTGCCTCATCGTAAATCACATAAGAAATGGCGTCGGGTGTTAATTTTTGGTCTTATTTATTTCATGCTTTTTCACACAATTTGGATAATTGCCGCAATTTATTGGTAGAGGAATATGGAATCACTTCACGGTCTTGGAACAACTACCGATTGGGTAGTAATGTTTGCATATTTCATAGGAATTATGCTGTTCGGGAGTTACTTCGCTAAATATAATAGAAGTACAAATGATTTTTTCTTCGGCGGAAGAAGATTTGCTTGGTGGCTAATTACAGTTTCTATAGTTGCTACAGGCGTTGGCAGTCATAGCTTTGTTAAATACTCTGCAAAGGGTTTTGAGTATGGACTTTCATCTACTATGACTTATATGAATGATTGGTTCTTCATGCCTTTCTTTTTATTTGGATGGCTGCCCATTGTAGTTTATACAAAAATACGATCAATACCTGAGTACTTTGAAAGAAGATTCAGCCCAACTGTAAGATTAATAGCCACGGTGTTTCAGTTACTTTACATGATTGGATATTTAGGCATTGGATTACTCACACTTGGTAAGGTTTTTACTCCTCTTTTACCTGAAGCTTTTCATATACTTGGGCTAACTATACCAGTTTCTTTGATGGGTGTAATTATAACCATCGCATTTATAACTGGAGTCTACACTACTTTCGGAGGACAAACAGCAGTTATTTTCACTGATTTACTGCAAGGTGGAATTCTTCTAATTACTGGAGTCCTAGTTTTTATTATGGGTGTAAGTTACGTTGGTGGTTTCGACAGCTTTTGGCACTTACTGCCAGTTGAATGGAGGCTGCCGTTAGCTGATTTTAACAAACCGCCAGATTTCAATTTTGTTGGGATATTTTGGCAAGATGGTGTAGCTGGTTCAGTTGGTTTCTTATTTATGAATATGGGATTGTTGATGCGATTCATGTCTGCAAAGAGCGTTGATGAGGGAAGAAAAGCTGCAGCATTTAATGTACTGTTTATGCTTCCAATTTCTGCGCTGGTGGTTGGAAGCGCCGGCTGGATTGGCAAAGCACTTCTTGAAATGAATCCTTCACCTCTTAATGCAAATGTGAATCCTGATGAAGTATTTATTGCTGTTACACACATTATCGCAAGCGAAGGTTTTTTTGGATTTGTACTTGCAGCATTAACAGCAACGCTGCTTTCTACAGTAGATTCACTTATAAATGCCATAGCTGCTGTATATATTAATGATGTTCACAGACCTCTAAAGAAACTTATTAAACGGAGACTAGCATCAGAAGAAGTGGAAGCTAAAAAGGATTTAGGAGCAGCTAGGTGGGCTTCAATATTTTTCACCGGTGTAGGAGTTTTGGCAACCATTCCGTTCAATCAGTATCCTACTGTTTATCAAGCCCATGGTTATTTCCACTCTACACTAACACCGCCTCTAGTTACAGCAATTTTCTTGGGAGTCTTTTGGAAGAAATTTACACCCGCTGGAGTTCTGGCAACATTTTTAGGAGGTTCTTCTCTAATGATATTAGGTGCAAATTATCCTTATGTTTTGATTACTCCAATCGCTCATGGAACTCCATTCGATCCAGTACATCCATACACATATATAAGTGCTTTATATAATACTATTG
>JACAFC010000157.1 GCA_013388515.1 Ignavibacteriaceae bacterium
ATGTTAGGTGGAAAGAGCGGAATGACAATAGCACTAATTATTTCGTTGGCTATGAACTTTGGATCTTACTGGTTCTCGGATAAAATTGTACTAAAAATGTATCGAGCTCAACCAGTTACTAAAGAACAGCAGCCAAAATTATACAACATAGTTGAGCAGCTGGCTCGGAATGCAAATCTTCCAATGCCTAAGGTTTACATCATTGAAGATCCAACACCAAACGCTTTTGCAACAGGAAGAAATCCTCAGAATGCAGCAGTTGCCGCAACTACTGGAATTTTGAGAATCTTGAATGATCAAGAATTATCCGGTGTTATGGCTCATGAGTTAGCACATGTTAAACATAGAGATATTTTAATTGGAACGATTGCCTCCACAGTTGTTGGAACCATTACTTACATTGCTCAAATGGCTGGATGGGCTGCAATGTTCGGCAGAAGCGACGACGAGGATAGAGGTGGATTGTCATCTTTATTTTTAATGATACTCGCACCAATTGCGGCAACACTTCTTCAAATGGCGGTTTCAAGGTCAAGAGAATTTATGGCTGACAGAGGTGGTGCTGAAATTTCACATAATCCACTAGCATTGGCATCGGCATTAGGTAAATTATCCCAAGCCAATCAAATTAAAGCTGTTGATCATGCTGGTCCGGCAACTGCGCATATGTTTATTGTTAATCCACTTCATGGCGGGGGAGTAATGAAATTGTTTTCTACTCATCCTCCTGTAGAAGAACGGATTGCAAAATTAAGAGACATAGCTGCCGGAAGGAATCAATGATAATTTGGCTGAAGAGGTTGTTTCAGAGCGATCATTTCGAATTTATTTCGGAATCTAGAATGTTAAAATTGATACAGAAAAAGATGCTGAGATTTTTTCAGCATGAAAATATTGGTTTTTTGAAACAGCCTCTTATTCTTTTTGTATTATTATTTTCTTTACAGCTTCAAGCTCAAACAAAAACTAATCTTGAAGTTTTTAAAGCTCTTGTTGATTCATCCATTTCTAACATATTAAACAAAGTTGGGGATCCAGAAAAAAAAATCTCATTAAATTTGAAACTGGGAGAGTCTTATCAAGTTTTTGAAGATCAGGTTTTTAAGTCCGCTAAAGCAAGTGGAAAAAGCGTTTCTGTAGAAAAAAATGATGATTCAAAATCAGAAATAAGCTATACTTTAGAAAATGCTAAAGTTAGTTATGGAGAATGTTTTAGGGATGGTTTTTTAGGAGCCCATTATGTTCCAAGAGTAAATTCATTATCCGGCAGCTATAGAATTTTTGAAAAAGAGGTAATAGTGGATGATTTTTCTCTTCAGGTTGTTGATACTGTAAGGTATGATGAAATTGAATCACTGGAAAATTCCAGTTATCCATTTACAAATGGGGAAATACCCTCCGAACCATTCTTCTCAAGCCTTTTTGAGCCATTGGTAGCTGTGACAACAGCAGCAATAGTAATAACCCTATTTTTTACAGTCCGCAGCAAGTAACCGCATTTTACCTTTGATGCCTAAATGGATTTAGTTATTATTGGGTATCTTCTAAATAAAAATAATTTCGAATGAGACAATTACTTTTAATTTTTCTATTTGGCGTACTTTTTTTTAGTTGTTCATCATCTATAGATACCGTTAATATGAGTTCTCAGGAAAGGCTTGATTACGCGATCAGTCTTTACAATGATGAAGATTATGAATTATCGGTTACTGAATTCCAAGCGATTATTTTGCAGTACCCTGGCAACGCTGTTATTGACGATGCTCAATATTATTTAGCTATGTCTCGGTTTAAAAGAGGTGAACTTATCCTTGCTGCTTTTGAATTCAGCAAATTAATTAAAAATATGCCGGTAAGTGAATTTGTTCCCCAAGCTCAATTTATGCTGGCAGAAAGTTATTACGAACTTTCACCGGATTATTCTTTGGACCAAAGATACACCAAGAAAGCAATTGAAGAGTATCAAGCTTTTCTGGATTTCTTTCCTGCAAATCCAAGTGTACCCGAAGCTGAGAAGAAAATTCATGAACTGAATGAGAAACTTGCTCAAAAAGAATTTAATAACGCATTAATTTATGAGAAGCTGGAGTTCTATATTGCAGCTCTCAAATATTACGACACTGTTCTTGAAGTTTATCATGATACCAAATTTGCTCCTATGGCATCTTACAACAAGATAAACCTTTTAATTGCACGTAATAGATCAAGGGATGCACTGGATGAAATCACCAAATTCTTACAAAGATATCCAAGCGATCAGCGTGTTAAAGAAATTGAGGGATTGAAAAACTCTTTGGAAAACCTCCTTTCAGCATCAAAATAATGTTATCAGCTAAGAAAGTAAGTGATTCGGTAATTACAATGACTGAGTTAGTGCTCCCTAACTACACTAATCAGTTGGGAAACTTACTTGGCGGGCAACTTATGCATTGGATAGATATCTGTGCAGCACTTTGCGCCTCGAAACATAACCAAAAGGTTTGTGTAACAGCTTCAGTTGACAGAATTGATTTTCATCATCCAATTAAATTGGGTGAAGCTGTATCTTTGGTTGCGTCTGTAAACAGAGTATTTAAAACATCTATGGAAATTGGTGTAAAGGTTTTTGCAGAATCTTTCTTGGAGGGAAAAAGAATTCACACAAATACTGCTTATTTAACTTTTGTTGCAGTTGATAAAGATGGAAAACCAACTTTAGCCATTGAGGCAATTCCTGAATCTGAAGATGAAAAAAGACGATTTGACGAAGCGCTTATCCGGAGAGAAAATAGACTTAAAGATAGAACTAAGCAAGTTTAGTTTTTGCCTTTTTTTCTTGTACTTAACCGGGGATATTAATCCGCAAATACCAATAAATGGATTTTGTAAATTAACTTCTTACCAGTTTGTTTCCGGTTATACAGAATTTATTTCGTTTAACTTCAATAATGACTCCTATTCCGATCTATTATTTTTCAATCCCTCTGTGAGGAATATTCTGACAGCAGCGGGTCAAAAAAATGAAAAATTTGCCGCGTATAAAAAGTTCGAATTTCCTTTTGCGATTTCAAATGTTAACCCCATTCGCGGAAAAAATAATAGAATAATAAATTATGCTTTCACCGCTCGTAAAGATTTAGCTGCTGGAATTTGTCAGTTTTCTGCTGATGGAAAACCTAAAGCAACTTATCAAATAAAATTTAATTCTTATCCGCAGAACATCAGTTCATCAAATGTAGATGCTGAAGGACTGCAGGAAATACTAATTTCTGGACCTGCTTTTGAAGGCTTGAGTTTAATAAGCTTATCTGGCAAAGAGCTTCACGAAAGTAAAATTCAAAGTAAAAGCAGCTATTCCGATGCAATTTTTGTTGATCTCTCAAACGATCAATATCCTGATATAGCTGCATTAAATGTTATGAATAATTCGCTCGAATTCTTTTTTAATAATGGAAGAGGAAATTTTAAGTTAGTTCGAACTATAGAACTATCAAACAAATCATTTGACCTTAATGCATTCGATATGAATTTGGATTCATATCAAGACCTAATTTTTTTTGAAGGGAACAAAATTAAAATCTTCTATGGTGATTTTGCATCATCTTATTCCAATCAAGTTGAAATCTCAACTTCATTTACACCAAGTGAATTAATTTTGGGCGATTTTAACAAAGATGGAGCCATAGATATTTCTTACTTGGCAAGTAAAGACAATATTGTTTCCACTTTTTTTGCCTTAGACGAAAATTCATTTTACGATGAGCTTGTTCTTCTCCGAACAGAAAAAGCCAAATCCATTATTCCATTTTACAGCAAATTTATTGATGGTTTAGCTGTGCTTTGCCAAGATGGAAAAGTTCTTACAATTACACGTTCCATTTCACTTGCAGCTGATTATGATCTCTCAATTGGAATACGGCCAAAATGTGTTAATTATTTTGATGCTTATAGCGATGGAGTAAATGATTTGTGCTTGTTAGATGAATATGATAATTGTCTTAAACTAATTGTGAGGAATAGTGAGGGTGTTCCGACAGATTTTTATTCTGTAAAGCTTTTAGGAGAGCATAATAAAATTGAACCTAAAAATTTTTCAAAGCAATCAACCAGCTTCTTTTGTTATTCATTAGGGAATAAGTTGGTAGAAGAAATAGTGATAGAGTTTAATTCGGGAAAAATATACAGGAGTGAATTTTATTCTTCAAGGGCAATAACTGATTTGAAAGCATTTCAAGATGAAAAAAATAAAGTGTTTGTTACATCATTAAATAACAAACGGCTAACAGTGGAGATTTATGAAAAGAGTGACGATTGGATTCTGCTTACTGATTTTAATATCTCTGAGAAAGCAGTGAACTCCTATATTTCAAGCAGCAAAGAATTAAATCTGTATTTTTGGAACCATGATGATGATTCGTTAAAATTATTTTGTAAAACATTTCATCCAAAAGAATTTAAAGCGAATCTATTGTCGGGTATTTCTATGAAAGATGTAAAAAGTGTATTCACAATTGCCGACGATTTTATGAACACTGAAAAAGAATCAGTAATTAGTTTTGTTGAGTCTAATGAAAAAGCTTATATTTTAGTTAGCAATGAACGCACAATTAGTACTTTTAATTTGAAAACATTAAACAAGAAATTGCAAATTCTTAATCAAAACCAATTATTCTCAAGCGAAATTAACGAGAACACTGCCAGGAAAATTTTCGTGAATGATTTATCTAATCATTCCATAGGTTTTTTTAGTATTTTGAGAAAAGGAAAGCAGGTAATGTTTTCCGAATTAAAGTCTCCAATTAGAACCAGCAGTTACTTTATTAAAAATTTAGGAGTTAGTGATTATCATTTAGTTTTCATTAATAACCAAAAAGCATGTATTTCCATTAGGCAAATATGATTAAACTTTCAGCACTGTTTATAACTTTTACATTTCTTTTAACAAATTCAGCTTTATCGCAAAGTTCATACAATAAAGAATTCCTGGACTCAGTTTTTACCGAGTTTGTTAAAATCAAACAACCGTTTACCGGCATTGATGCAGAAAAACCACTTAGTGAGCATTCAGCAAAATCTAAATGCGGTTTGTTTACCATCAACTTTGTAAAACAAAATATTGATTTATTTACTCCGCAGCAGCAGCAATTGCTTAAGACCTTAGCGGGAAGACCTGACACAACACAAAGTATAGTTTCTTCCTCAGGCAAATTTAGAATTCATTATTATACCAGCGATTCACAAAAACCAAAATACATCCCATCTCTAAGTATTTCGGAAAATTTATCTTTAATATCAGCAGCAATAGACTCAGCATACAATTTTGAAGTAAACTATTTGGGTTACCCTTCGCCGCCATCTGATAACGGACAGGGTGGTGATAATCTTTATGATATTTATATTATGAATCTCGGTGGAAGTTTGTATGGATATACTGAATTGGAAAACGACTTGGGTTTACAAAAGTATACTTCGTTTATGGTTATTGACAATGATTACTCGGGTTATTATTCGTCTGGTATTAATGGAGCTAAAGCTACTTTGGCTCATGAGTTTCACCATGGAATTCAAATGGGAAACTATATACTTCGATTCGAAGATACTTTTTTTTACGAAATAACATCAACTTCCATGGAAGAATTTGTTTATGATGACGTAAACGATTACTACGCTTACATGTCCAGCTATTTCTTAAACCCGCAAAATGCATTTGCAGAAAATGACGGTTACAACCTCGCGATCTGGAATCTGTTTTTAAAGGAAAACTTTGGGTTTGGTTTAATTAAACGTCAATGGGAACTTATGCCTTCTCAAAGAGCTATGCTGGCAATTAATACAAGTATCGACGAGTATCAATCAAACTTCAAGCATGAATTAAACCAATTCGGAATATGGACTTATTTTACAAAGCATCGTGCTGTTAACGGTAAATATTTTGAAGAAGCAGCTAAATATCCTGTAGTCCGCCCAATTTCAACAATATCATTTACCTCACCCGATGAAATTGTATCCGTTAATTCAAAAGCTACTGCAAATAATTTTATTCGGTTTACAAATGTTGAAACAAATAACGATACTTTGTTTGTTCTTATCACAAATGGTGATATTCAGGGATCCATGAACAGTCTAAGCCAGCAATTCAGCTTTACATATTATTTGTATGATCATGAAGAAAGCGGGGCAGTTCAAATTGATTCCAACTATTACTCCAAATTTAGTACAGCAAATCCTTTTCTTTGGTCAGTGGCGGAACTTTTCGATACTGTTATTACTGTTGAACCTCAGTTGAAAACTGATTATCCATATCCTGCACCGTTTTCCTATAATACTCATTTAGCTGGTAAAATTAATATCCCAGTTACAGCAGCAAATGATAACACCGTTGGCTTATATATTTTTAATACTGCTATGGAATTGATTTATTCAAATGATGCTGAGGAAATTGATAAGTTGAATAAGAATGTAATCTCCTGGACAGTAAAGGATAATCAAGGGGAGAAACTTGCAAGCGGAGTTTATTTTTATGTTATTAAAAACGGTGACGATATTCAAAAAGGTAAGCTGGTAATTCTGCATGACTGATTTTTCACTTCAAGTTTCGTCGCTTCAAAAATCCTTTGGTAGACGTTTAGTTTTTAACGGAATTAATTTTAGCTTGAATAAATCTTGTGTATTTGGAATTACCGGTCCGAATGGTTCAGGTAAATCAACATTGATAAAAATTTTAGCTGGAATTAATTCTCCAACAAAAGGCAAAGTAGTTCATACTTCAAACGGAAAAGCAATACTTTCGGAATCACTTCACAATTATATTGGGTTTGTTTCACCATACCTTGTTTTATATGATGAATTTAGCGCTTGGGAAAACCTTAAATATTTTGCATCAATTAGAAGTGTGCCATTTAACAAAGAAAGAGTAAAAAATCTATTAGAAAAATTTTTGCTTTTAAAAAGAGAAGATGATTTAGTAAAAACATATTCATCAGGAATGAAACAGCGGCTGAAATTTATCTTTGCGTTAATGCATTCTCCGAAATTTATTTTTTTGGATGAACCTACTTCCAATTTAGATGATGAAGGTAAACAGTCGGTTTATGATTTAATTAAAAACGAAAGTGAAAAGGCTATTTTAGTAGTGGCATCAAATGAAAAGAATGATTTGGCTTACTGCAGTGAAATCCTAGACCTAAAAAAATATAAAAATTGAATTGATGAAATCTTACGCACTTTTTCAAAAGGACTTTCATTCGGAAATAAGAACTCGTTATGCCATCAACTCGTTAGCTATGTTTATTATTGTGGCAATAAGCGTTATTCTTTTCTCAATCGGAAATGAAAATATATCTCCAGCTTTAACGGGCGGATTGTACTGGGTGGTAATTTTTTTCTCAGCAATGTCGGGTTTATCACGCGCATTCGTTAGTGAGGAAGAAAGAGGTACTGCATTAACTCTGCAATTAATTGCTTCGCCCACCACAGTGTTTACCGGTAAATTACTCTTTAATTTAATACTTGTGTTCTTGATGAACATTGTTATCACTTTGTTTTATTCAATACTTTTTGCTGAGTTCATAATTCAAAACTTTTTATTATTTGCACTAACGTTCATAATAGGAAACATTGGGTTAGCAATTTCATCTACTGTGATAGCAGCCATAATTGCTAAAGCAGGATCAAAAGGTACATTGTATCCTGTTCTTTCTTTTCCCATATTACTTCCGCTTATTTTAACATCAGTCCAGTTAACTTCATTTTCAATTGACGGAATACCAATATCTGAGGCATTTTTTGAGCTGGCAATTGTAATTTGTTATGATATTATAATGATTTCTGCGTCGTATATGCTATTCGATTTTATCTGGAAAGATTAGTAACTTCACAGCAATTATTTTGAATTATAAACTATGATTTGGAAACTTTTTCTCTTTTTACTTATGTGTTTTGTATCTATTGCAGGAATATCTTTCCCAATAGTGCAATCTCCTTCCAAATGGTATGAATTTCCATACATTATGGGACTAGAGGAGAATGCTAAAATAATTTTCTTTCATGTTCCAACTGCATGGCTAACGGCAATTGCGTTTTTAATGTCAACTATTTTCAGTATTCAATACCTTAGGAAGAAAAATTTGGATGATGATGCAAAATCATATGCAGCAGCACAGCTAGGAATGATTTTTTGCATACTCGCTACAGTTACTGGCTCAGTGTGGTCTAAATTTGCTTGGGGTTCTTTTTGGAGCTGGGACCCACGACAAACAAGTATTTTTGCATTATTGCTTATTTACGGCGCATGGTTTGCACTGCGCTCTGCAATCGAATCTGAAGATAAAAGAGCGACTCTCTCGTCGGTTTATTCAATTATTGCTTTTTTAACGGTTCCTTTTTTTATTTTCATAATGCCAAGAATAATGACTGGACTTCATCCAGGTTCAGCAGACGATACCAACTCGGGGCCAATTGTAGATTTTAAGATGAACCCAAGTATGCAGCTTATCTTTTTCTTATCATTAATCGGCTTTACAATACTATATTTTTGGATGTGGAAACTTGGTTATAAATCCATAATTTTAAAAGAAAAAATTAACAAGCAACTAATTAGAGGTTAAATTTGACGGGTCTTTTCGATTTTCTGCAGAACAATGCTATTTATATTGTAATGGTTATTGTTCTAATTGTATGGACGGGTATATTTTTTTATTTATTTAATTTAGACAAGAGATTGAAAAACATAGAAAAAGAAATAAGTGGAGATGTAAAATGAAGAACAAATATATTTTCGGTGGTGTAATTGTAGCTGTATTTCTCTTTTTAATGATTTACTTATTGACTCAAAGCAATATTCAGTACGAAAGTGATTTCAGCAAAGTAATGGCAAAAGATAAAACAGTTAAAGCAACCGGAAGCTGGGTTAAAGAAAAAAGTTATGAATTAAATAAAGAAAATAAAACTTTTTCTTTTTACATGGCGGACCAATCTGGAACACAAATGAAAGTAGTCTACCAAGGCACAATTCCTAATAATTTTGAATCTGCTGTTAGTGTTGTCGTAACTGGCAAATATCAAAATGGATATTTTCACGCAAAAGAAATTCTCACCAAATGTCCAAGCAAGTACGAAGAACAAGCCGTTAAATCGTCTAGTATGTAATTTTCTGAATTCGGGATAAATTTAAAAAACAAAGTAAGATGAGGACGCTATGATTGGAAGTATTGTATTATCGCTTGCCTTGGCAAGTAGTATAATTGCAATGGTAATGTACTTCTTAACTTTTAAGGGATATCAAAACACTCTAAATATAGGAAGAATTGCTTACCACATTATGGCAATGCTGGTAATTGCGGCTTCTGCTATTCTGCTGTACTTAATTTTAACACATGACTACAGCTACAAATATATCTACAGCTATTCGAGCAGCGACCTTCCAAAAGGAATACTGGCTGCAACTTTTTGGGCCGGTCAAGAAGGCAGTTTTATGTTATGGGTTTTGCTTACTTCAATCGTAGGAATTGTACTTCAAAGCTATTCTTCAAAACGAGGAGATTTAGAACCAAGAGTGATGGCTGTTTTTACGTTATCAACAACATTTCTTTTGGTAATGGTTTCACCATTGTTCAAAAATCCTTTTGCTTACATTTGGGCCGAACCTATTTTCATTGGAGCAAAAGATATTAACTCAGCTTTTTTTAACCAACCATGGATTCAAAACTTCTTATTCAATGATAGTTCAACTGGCCAGAACTTTGTAAAAATGGATTCACAATTATATGCTGCATTATCTTCAGCCGGGATTGCAGTTAAAGATTTTATTATTGATGGAAAGGGTTTAAATCCACAACTCTTAAACTTTTGGATGCAGATTCATCCGCCAATTTTATTTATTGGATTCTCAATGGCAACAGTACCTTTTGCTTTTGCTGTGGCGGCATTAATGAAGAATGATTACACACAATGGGTTAAGCAGGCCTTACCATGGGTTTTATCTGGTGCTGGCATTTTAGGGCTAGGAATTATGATGGGCGGATATTGGGCTTATGAAATGCTTGGCTGGGGTGGTTATTGGGCTTGGGATCCGGTTGAGAACTCGAGTTTAATTCCTTGGCTTGTTGGTGTTGCATCAATTCATACTCTCCTTGTGCAAAGAAAAACTCAAGCTAAAGGTGGAATTGGTAAATATGCCAAGACAAATTTAATTCTTAGTATTCTAACTTATGTATTAGTTCTCTACAGCACATTTCTTACCAGGAGCGGAGTATTAGGTGATGCATCGGTTCATTCTTTTGTTGATCCTGGAATGCTGGTTTATTTATTTCTTATAATCTTCATTGGAACTTTTATTTTGCTTGGATTTGGAATGATTGTCTATCGGTGGAAATTTTTAAGCGAAAAAATCGAAGCTGATGAAGCATTACTGTCACGAGATTTAGCGTTATTTACAGCGGCAATTGTGTTGTGTGCTTCTGCGTTGATAGTTTTAGTTGGGACTTCGGCTCCTCTCTTCGGAAGTTCTGTGGATACTTTTTTCTACAATGAAATGCATGTTCCAATAGCTATCATTATTGGATTATTAAATGGATTGAGCTTGTTGCTTAAGTGGAAACAATCTGATGGTAAAGATTTATTGAAAAAATCCTATTTATCAATCGTACTTTCATTAATAATTACTTTAAGCATTATAATTTTTGGTGGTGTTGATGATGTGATGATGATACTCCTTACACTTTCATCTGCCTTTGCTCTTATAGTAAATCTAGAAATTGCTGTAAAGATTGTACGTGGAAATATGAAGATGTTGGGTGCGTATGTTTCTCACATCGGAATTGCGTTATTTATTCTTGGAGTTATTGGCTCAGCGGCATACAGTAAGGAAGAAAGTGTTGATTTAATAAGAAACCAACCGATCGAAACTCTAGGATATCAACTGACTTTCACTGGCTATACCCCAATTGAAAATAATACAAAATATGCTTTCAATATAAACTTGAGGAGGGGAAATTCCACTTATACGATTTCACCCGTTATGTATATAAGTGAATTCAACAATGGCTTAATGCGTGAACCAGCTATATTAAATTTGTGGACAAAAGATTTTTATATATCTCCTCTTGGTTATGAGGAAGGAAAAGCTTCGGGGCATAATCATGGGCAAGTAATAGAATTGGATAAAGGTGGATCCACAGAATATAGTGGTGCTAAAATTTCCTTTGATAGATTTGATATGCCGGCAGAAACCATGCAAGCGATGCAGGAAGGTAAAGATTTTCAAATGGGGGCTGTATTAAGTATTGAATTTAAAGGTAAGAAAGAATCATTTGAACTTCTTAGGAAAAATGTGTCTGGTCAGGTTCAGTTTACAGATTATACCTCAAAAGAAGCTGGGCTTAAGATCCAGCTCGAAAATTTAACTGCTGGTAAAATTCAGATATCTGTTACCAATTTAGACGGATCTCCTGAGTCTGCCGCACAAGAAGGTACAAAAGAAGTATTGTCAATTTCTGCAAGCACAAAACCTTATATTAATTTTGTATGGACTGGTGTAGTAATAATGGTTGTCGGGTTTTTCATTGCCGTTTCAAGGAGATTAAAAGAATCATTAGTTAAGTAGAATATACTTAGTAATAGTTAAAGAATACTTGACAAATTATCGGTTACTAAGTAAGTTTGAGTCCAATTTTTGAACATATTCCGCGATAGCTCAATGGTGGAGCATTCGGCTGTTAACCGAAGGGTTGCAGGTTCGAGCCCTGCTCGCGGAGCCAATCAGGTCCCAAACACTTTGGGACTTTTCTATTTTATGTCATACTTCGTTTACATATTAAAATCTCAATCAGCTAATAAGTACTACATTGGTTTATCTGAGAATCCTGAAAGAAGACTGAAATTCCACAACACAATAGAAAAAGGATTCACTTCACGTTATAGGCCTTGGGAAATATCTTACACAAAGGAGTACGAAAGCAAAGAGCAAGCCC
>JACAFC010000284.1 GCA_013388515.1 Ignavibacteriaceae bacterium
CAGGTTGACTTCGATGGAACATTTGAGTATTCAAATATTATAGAAGTTGATGTTCCAGCACCAGCAGTATTTGCACTTGATCAAAACTATCCAAACCCATTCAACCCGAGCACAAAGATCGCATTCAGACTAGCAGTTGATTCTAAAGTGAGTCTGAAAGTATTCGACGTACTTGGACAGGAGGTAGCGACACTTGTAAATACAAATATGTCAGCAGGCGGACACAGTGTTGATTTCGATGCTTCATTGCTAAATTCCGGTGTTTATTTATACAGAATTGAAGCAGTCGGAAATGACGGCACGAACTTCGTAGATATAAAGAAGATGATATTGACCAAGTAAAATTGGTTAAAAAACCCCTTTCTTTGCGGGTTTAGCTGTTTACTAATTAGCCAGCTCTGAAATATGGGCTGGCTTTTTATATTTTTATTGACATTGGATTTAAATTTCATTAATCTTACACAATAAAAACTAGTAGTTGGGAAAATTTAATCTTAAGATTATTGAAAATGCTGTGTTGTAAATTTTAATTTCCTCTACCACCGTGAAAATATTATTAGAAATCAAAAGTAATAACTGAGATGTGTTAAACTTATTAGTCCGTTCTACTTTTTTAGAAAGAATTTGCTGGTAATTAATAACTAACTTAATTCATCAACAACTAATAAACGGAGGGCTTATGCTTAAAATATTTCAATCAATTTTGTTTATGGTTCTTTTAGTCTTCCTTAGCACTTCAATTGTAAGTGCTCAGGAGCTCAACTCTCAAAAGGACTCATACACCGGACATTACGTAAAACAAGATGTTCCCAGGGGACAGAATATCCCAACTCCATACAATCCTGATTTAGTACAACTATATGATAATGGTCCAATGATTACGCATCCTGGTGGTGGCGGAGGTGGTAATGATGCAAGTGCACTTCAGACTGCATTAGGCCTCGGGACTTACGGCTGGGGTGCTCAAATATCAGCAGGTAATTCAATGGCTGATGATTTTACTATTTCAGGTAGTGCGTGGGATATTAACGAGTTTCACTTCTATGCTTATCAAACAGGTTCAACTACAACTTCAACCATTAACGACCTTCGTTTTCAGATTTATAATGGTCCACCAAATGCCGGGGGCACAGTAATTTTCGGTGATATGACAACAAACCGCTTAACTTCCACGAATTGGACTAACATTTACAGAGTTCTTGATACAGATCTGCTAAATACACAAAGACCAATAATGAGAGTTGTTGCTCAAATTACACCTGCGATAAATCTTGGTCCGGGAACATATTGGGTTGAGTTTCAATTTGGTGGAACTTTATCTTCTGGTCCGTGGGCGCCGCCCGTAACAATCCTGGGTCAAACTAATAAACCGGGCGCAAATGGATTACAAAAAACCAGTACTGGCTGGGCAGCTGCACTTGACGGTACTTTCCAACAAGATTTCCCATTTTTAGTTTTTGGTAATAGCGGCCCACCTTGTCCCGTTGGTTTACCTTCAAATCCAAATCCACCTGATGGTGCAACCGGTGTTCCTATCAGTGGAAATACTGCAACATGGACAAATGGTGCAGGCACAACACAGGTTGAATTATGGTTTGGTCCACAAGGAAATTTAACTCAAGTTTATACTGGACCTGCAATAAGTTCTTTTGCACTTCCGACACTAAGTTATGTTACAACTTATGGATGGTATGTTATTTGTAAAAATGATACTTGCGGAGTTACAGGTCCTACCTGGACATTTACAACAATGCAGGATCCCAACTTGAATTGTGTATTCCTTGATAATTTTGAAGGCGGATTAACAGCCTGGACTATTGAAAATTTGGGTGGTACAACCGGTTGTGTATGGACTCAATACTTTCCTCCTTATCCTAATTTGTACACAATGCCTGCAACATCAAGTGGTGGTGTTTTGGCAGCAGATGTTGACGAATGCGGTTCCGGTTCAACATTGAATTCAACTGCTCAAATAGGTCCTTTTGATGCATCTCTATTTCAGCAAGGCTATGTAAAATTTGATCAGGACTTTAATGCATTTGATGCTGATGATGCATGTTATGTAGAAGTAAGTAACGATGGTGGTACAACCTGGAATATTATCTGGAGTCAGATAGGTGTTGACTTAAGAGCTACAACCGAACAGGCAGATATGTCACTTTACAGTAATCAGCAGCCAGCTGTTCTGGTAAGATTCAGATCTGTTCAACCAGGATGGGATTGGTGGTGGACAATTGATAATGTAGAAGTCTGTCTGTTTGATGCAATCCCGGTAGAATTAACATCATTTATTGCAACTGCAGATTATGGTTTAGTCGAATTAAATTGGATCACTTCTACTGAGACCAATAACCGGGGCTTTGAAGTTCAGAGAAGTGCCGGCGGCGAATTCGAAACTATCGCATTTGTTGAAGGACACGGAACAACAACCGAAGTTCAGGCTTATAACTACATAGACAGAAATGTAAATGTAG
>JACAFC010000168.1 GCA_013388515.1 Ignavibacteriaceae bacterium
ATCAGGTCTGGTTTAATGATTATTGATCAGCATGTTGCTCATGAGAGAATTTTGTATGAAAAAGCATTAAAGCGTTTGGAGGCTAATCTTCCATTTTCTCAACAACTATTATTTCCCAAAACAATTCAGTTAGATCCTGGACGATATCAGATTCTAAATGAGATTAATCCCTATCTTCAAAAACTTGGATTTGACATTAAATTTTTAAGTAAAAATAAAATAGTCATCAATGGTGTATCTGATGATATTAGTGCAGGGTTAGAGGAAAAACTTCTTTTAGAAATCATTGAGGAATTTAGTTTAAATCAGAGGGAGAAAAACTTGACCGCGACCGATAACATTGCAAAATCATATTCTTGTAAAGCGGCTATTAAAGCTGGCGATAGATTGTCCGAGAGTGAAATGAGATTACTAATTGATCAGTTATTCGCCACTTCCATGCCTTATGTTTGTCCTCATGGAAGACCAGTTGTTATAAAGATTTCTTTAGATGAATTTGATCGCAGATTCGGAAGAACTTCTTAAAACTGAAAACTAAATAATTAATAATTTAATAAATAGAATGAACTCAGATTATAAAGAAGCAAAGCAATCTTTTCTAAAAAAAGTTCAAGCTGCAAAATCAACAGGAATGAAGTTTACAACTGTTAGCGGGGAAGAAGTAGAACCTTTTTACGGTCCGGATGATATTGAAAATATCAATTACCTGAGTGAAATTGGGTTCCCCGGCGAATATCCATTCACGCGGGGAATACATACCAATGGCTATCGTGGTAAAATCTGGACTATGAGACAGTTTGCCGGATTTGGATCTCCAGAAGATACTAACAAGCGATTTCATTACTTACTTAACCATGGCCAAACAGGACTTTCAGTCGCTTTCGATTTACCAACTCTAATGGGCTGTGATTCAGATTCTGCGATGAGTGAGGGGGAAGTAGGTATTTGTGGTGTGTCAGTTTCATCCTTGGATGATATGGAAATCTTATTTGATAAAATTCCTTTAGACAAAGTATCAACTTCCATGACAATAAATTCACCTGCTGCAATGATATTCGCTTTTTATTTAGCAGTTGCAAAAAAACAAGGAGTTGATTTCAAAAATCTTCGTGGAACTTTACAAAATGATATTTTAAAAGAATATATCGCTCAAAAAGAATATATATTCCCTCCGCATCCTTCAATGCGAATAATTACTGATATGATTGAATACTGTACTAGAGAAGTACCACAATGGAACCCAGTTTCAGTAAGTGGTTATCACATACGGGAAGCAGGCTCAACCGCTGCTCAAGAACTTGCATATACTCTAGCTGATGGATTTGCTTACATTGAAGAGTGCATAGCAAGAGGTTTAAATGTAGATGATTTTGCACCTCGAATCTCATTCTTCTTTAATTCTCATCTTGATTTTTTTGAGGAGATAGCTAAGTTCCGTGCAGCAAGAAAAATATTTGCTAAGAGAATGAAAGAAAAGTATGGAGCAAAAAATCCACGTTCTTGGTGGCTCAGATTTCATACCCAAACCGCAGGTTGTACACTAACAGCGCAGCAGCCCGAAAATAATATCGTGCGTACTGCTTTTCAGGCATTAGCTGGGGTGTTAGGGGGCACGCAATCACTTCATACCAATTCAATGGATGAAACGCTTGCTTTGCCAAGCGAGAAAGCCGTTAAAATTGCTTTAAGAACTCAGCAGCTAATTGCATATGAAACTGGAATTATTAACACAGTTGATCCGCTTGGCGGCAGCTTTTTTGTGGAAGCTTTAACAGACAAAATGGAAAGACTAGCTAACGAAATTTTTGAACATATTGATTCAATTGGCGGAGTTATACCCGCGATTGAAACTGGTTACTTCCAAAAAGAAATAGCTGATGCGGCTTATAGATATCAAAAGGAAATTGAGCGCAAAGAAAAATTTATAGTTGGTGTGAATGAATTTGTTGAGGAAAATGAAAAAATTGATATACCAATTCTATATATTTCACCTGAAGTTGAAAAAAAACAACGAGAAAAACTAACCATACTTAAATCAAAACGTAATAAAGATTTAGTAGATAAAAGTCTTGCTTCAATAAAAAATGCAGCCATTGAAAATAGAAACCTAATGCCGGTGCTGGTGGATGCTGCACTTAATTATGTAACATTAGGTGAAATGGTTGAAGAACTTAAAAAAGTCTTTGGAATTTATACAGAAACAACAGTCTTTTAATGATTAAGATATATTTTAATCTTCTCAGGGTTCCTCAGTGGATCAAGAATTTTTTCATTTTTGTTCCACTTGTATTCTCGCAGCAGATGCTGGAACTCAATTATGCAAAACTGTCTTTGCTTGGATTCATAATTTTTTCATTGATATCAAGCAGTATTTACATTATCAACGATATTATCGATCTCGAAAAAGATAGGCTTCACCCAAGTAAGAAGTTTAGACCAATTGCTGCAAGCCAAATTTCAAAGAATAAGGCACTCAATATAGCTATTGTACTAGCGTTAGCAGCGTTTTCATTGCTTTTGTTTACCAACATTCATTTTAGTATTGCAGTCATATCATATTTTATAATTACAATCTTATATTCTACAAGCTTAAAAAACATCGTTATCATTGATGTGTTTATAATTGCCGCTGGGTTTATATTAAGGATTCTCGGAGGGGCATTTATAATTAATGTTGAAATATCGAGCTGGCTGATGCTTACTACAATGTTCATTTCTCTTTTTTTGGGTGTAATGAAACGGCGTTCAGAACTTAAACATGTAATAAACGACGATTCACCTAAGACAAGAGTTGTGTTAGCACAATATTCTAATGAGTTTATAGATCAGATGTCGACAGTAACTTCTGCTGGCGTTATAATTTGTTATGCCTTGTACACCGTTTCCCAACGAACAGTCTCTGTGTTTGGTACTGAGCATTTAATTTATACAACACCCTTTGTTGTATTTGGAATTTTTAGATACATGTACACAGTTTACATAGGTAAAAAAGGTGAAAGTACATCAGAGATTTTACTTTCAGATCTACCTATGATTTTCAACATAGTTCTCTATATGATTACCGTAATCTTAATTATATATTAATAATTAAATGCTAGTACTCTTTATTTTAGTTTGAAATAGGATATTGATGGTTCAAGATTTATTAATACTATTTTTCATGTTAGGATTAAGCGCATTTTTTTCTGCTTCTGAAATAGCATTCATCCTCTCAAATAAAATTAAACTTGAAATTAAAGCTCGCAAGAAAAATTTATCTGCTACAAATGCACTTTACTTTAATCAGCATCCGCAAAATTTCTTTTCCACAATGTTAATCGGAAATAACATTGCTAACATTTCTTTAGCCTCGATTAGTACGGTACTTCTTTCAACTGTTTTTGCAATGGAAGAGTTGACAATTATGATTGTGTCTACAACTATTATTTTACTCTTTGGTGAAATAATACCAAAATATATTGCAAGGGAAGCAGCTGATCGGTTTATTTTAGTTGCAGCAATTCCTTTAAGAGTGATATCGTTCATTTTATATCCTGTTGAAAAATTTATCTCATGGTGCTCAATAAAACTAACCCATAAAGCACCAATTTCTGAATCTAATGTTAATAGTATTTATAATAAGGAGTCTATTGATTCTTTGATAAAGGAAAGCCATGAAGCAGGAATTATGGATTCTAAAGAGAGCGATATCATAAGTAAAGTATTAAATTTAGGCGATCAACGGGTTTATGAATCAATGCGGCCTAGAACAGAAATTGTAGCGGTTGAAATAATCCAAAGTATAGATGAAGCACTTGCTGTCTTTATAGATTCAGGTTACTCAAAACTGCCGGTTTATGAAGAAAGTATCGATAATATCAAAGGGGTTATTTATTTGTACGATATTTTCCATTCACCATCAACTGTTGCTGAGATAACCAAAAAAATATTGTTTGTACCCGAAACGAAAAAAAGTTTTGAGATGCTGAATGAATTCTTGTCCAATCAAATATCAATTGCAATTGTGATTGATGAATTTGGCGGGACAGCCGGCCTAATTACTATGGAGGATATAATTGAAGAGTTATTTGGTGAAATAAGAGACGAGTATGATGTTGAAGAGGATATTTGCCGTAAAATATCTGATGGCAGTTATTTGATTAGCGGAAAAGTTGAGATAGATTTCATAAATGAAAAGTATCATTTTAAAATCCCCTCCGGCGATTATGAAACAATTGCTGGGTTTGTTATAAATTCCATCGGCAGAATTCCTGCTCAAGGTGAAAATATTAAGTTAGGTAACTTTAATATTTTAATTGCCCGTGCATCAAACAAAAAAATAGATGTAATAAAACTTACTGTAGATCAGGAGCAAGAATAATAACTTCGCTCTAAATTTAATATACCTTAAATTTAAGTTCCGACTTTAAATTAACAAATTGGCAGTTGAGCATATTTGCTGTAATTTTGTATGTAATTTTTAAAACTAATTTAATTATTGTAATTCTTTGCTGGGCTTAGAACTTGTAGCGAAAGACAAATATTCCAAGGCTAGAGCTGGTATTTTTCACACTGGTCACGGTTCAGTGCAAACTCCGGTATTCATGCCAGTAGGAACTCAAGGAACTGTTAAAGCTGTAAACCAAGATTTTCTAAAAAATCACCTAAATTCTCGGATTTTGCTTTCGAATACCTATCATTTATACTTGAGACCAGGTGTTGAAATTCTAGAAAAAGCTGGTGGGTTACATCGACTGATGAATTGGGAAAGTTCAATTTTAACTGATAGCGGCGGATTTCAAATTTTTTCGCTTGCTGACTTGAGACGCCTCAAAAAAGATGGCGTTGAATTTAAATCGCATCTTGATGGCTCAAAACATTTTTTTACTCCACAAAAAGTCTTAGAAATTCAACGTAGTATTGGTTCTGACATAATGATGGTGCTTGATGAATGCACACCATTCCCTTGTGAGTATGAATATGCGCAGCAATCTGTTAAACTGACTTCGGAGTGGGCTGCAATTGCAAAAAATAGCTTCGAAAATTCTAGTGCAAACTACGGTTATACACAAAATTTATTTGGAATAATTCAAGGTAGTACTTACAAGGATTTGCGCGAGAAATCAGCTAAAGAAATTATTTCTTTAGAATTTGATCCGAGAAAGTTGGCCACTTGGGTGCGGG
>JACAFC010000169.1 GCA_013388515.1 Ignavibacteriaceae bacterium
CCACTGCTCAGGATGCCGCCTTATTGCCGATTCCAAGAATTTCATATGTCTCTGGCTTACTTCCATAACCCGTAATTCTTCATCCTCAGGTAAATTTGCAGTGTCTATTTCAGAAATTAATGCTTTATAAGAATAATCAGGTTGTCTAATAGCTAAACCATATAGTATAGGAGCATTAGTCTTTACTGCCAATTGTGCAGGACCTGTGTAAATTGAGGAAGGTATATTAAAAAATGAAACCCGCATGCCATCCTCTGGCCCTCTCTGATCAGCTACCATTGCTACAATGTTCTTTGATTTAAGTTCAGAATAAATCTTGCGAATTGATACACCAAGCGGAACTACCTTATTTATCCACTTAGTTCTTCCTTTGTTAAGATATGAATCAACATAAGGATTTCTTTGCGATTTAACTACAACATGAAAAGGTACATTAATTTGTGTGCTTACAGAAAGTGCTATATATTCCCAATTTCCAAAATGCCCCGAAAGTAAAACAAGCCCGCTGCCGCGTTCATAAGTTTTTTTCACTAACTCAATTTCATCACAGTAAACAGCATTCTCTATTTCTATTCTATTCATGAAGGGGATGTACAGCATCTCGATTAATGTAATGGCAAAACTTTTATAACTGCCAAAAGCAATTTGTTTAATTCTCTTTTCCGAATAATCTGGGAAGGCTAAATGTAAATTTTTAACTGTTACTTTCTTCCTTATAGGGATGATATAATAAAAGATTACTGCAATAATAATTGAAAGGCGTCTCGAAATTTTTAAGCCCAAAACTCGCACAATTAGAGCAGCAAGCAGGAAAAAAAAATATTCAAATAGATTTTTCATGAGTAGGATAGTTCAGTTAAAGTTGAAAAATAAATTTCAACTCAAAACTAAGTATTTGGATGGAATAACAGTAACTAAAAAATTGACGCTTCACAAATCTAGAAAGTGCTTATTCTCCTAGACCAGTTGTCGTCGCGGAGTTCACCTCGCAATGTTGAATGCAGCAAGGTATAATCGGAAAATCCAGTTAAATCTGCAAAAACAAAAACTACTCCACCCTCAAGTTCGTTGTAATACCAAATCTCATATGGCTTACTATCAACTTGATTTGGATAACGTTCTATTTCACTAGGTTCGCCGTAAAGTATGAACACACGCCCTCTATCCGATTTCCATCCAACACGCGATATGGAACCGTAGCGTTGGTTGCTTAATGCGACTCTCTTAAAATAGTTTTTATAAAATTCATTTTCAGTTGTAGAAAGATCATTATCTCTATCCTTCCAAAAATTATATAAAAACTCTCTTTTTCCTTCGGTAGAGGCTATTTTTTCAAATTTCTCAAGTTCTTCTTCTGTGGCCACATATTTTGATTTAGCAAAATGCTCGTCCAATTCTTCATCAGTCATAACTCCAAATTCACTAGCAAAAACACCCGAAACTTGGCTTGTTGCTGAATCATCGGCAATTACGGATGGATTGAAAACGTAGAATTTTTTTGTTGAAGAAACGCCATAGTTTGAACCACTGTCTATTAGTGCAATTACGAAAGTATAAGTATCTGTAGGAAATTTATTTACAACAATTGATCCCACCTCAACCCGAGAATCATACACTCTACTGATTGGCTTCGATTTACTAAATACTTGCTTTCCACGGCTGTTGTAAACAGAAGAAATAATTTTTAAGGATGAAGAACCATTTGAGGGCAGGAGATTATATAATTCCGAATAATAGAAAACAACTGGCTGGTTTTCGCCAAAAACAGATGTTGGGATTGGATAAATCTCCATACTATTTTTATAAAATATTGATTCCTTATTTGGACTATCTTGTACGATCCGCGAGGCTAATTGTATATCGCTTATAGAAATATGTGAAGTAATAAAGTGAGTTGAAGAAATGAACTCCGAATAATTTTTTTTACTTTGTTCATTTGTTGCATCTCTGCCACCGATGCTGCACCTATAGTTTCCATGCGGAACTAAAAATCCAACAACTCCAATTAAGTATTTGCTAGCTTCTTCAACAGATTTGGAAGCTGGATGCGAAACGCGCCATTCTTTGTCTATAATTTTTTGTCCAGAACTTGTATCTTCGATTGTTATTTGAAGGATACCGCTCACAACCTTCAACGAATCTGAATCAAAAGGATTTAACATACTCTGGTTGAAAGAGTAATAGAATTCTATATAATTTGAAACAGAGTCATATCCAAATTGAGCATAGTCAAAATCAAAAAGATTTTGAGCTTTAATTGAATAACAACTTATAAGTAAAAAAAATAAAATTACTCTGAAGGTTGATAATATTTTCATGGATTTCTCAAAATTAAAAACAAAGGCGTCTTCTATTTTGAAGACGCCACAAAAGAATTAATTATTTCGTGCTATTGAAAAGAAAGTTTTACAGTAAATACATGGTTCGGAGTTGGAAAATCTTGAACATCCCTAAATGCATAATCAAATACAACACCGATGTCGTCTGCAATTTTATAATCAAAACCGGCACCAGCAGTAAATCCGTAGAGAGATTGATCATTATTTTCCATTAATAAATTATAACCGCCGCGTAAGAATAGAGTATTCATAAAGCTGTATTCTAAACCAAGATTTAGCTTATCTTCAAGTGCATTATTTGCCGTAAAAGTGCTTCCCAATAAGAGATTATTTTGCTCATCTATTCCATACCTGTATGATAATCCCAGTTCGAAATAACTTGGTATCTGAAATGGTTCAGAAACAATTTCATAAGTTCCATTTGGTGAACCAAGAGTTGTGTTTGGAACTGATGTCCTTGTTTGCAAATCCGGACCAGAATAAACCATATTTGTACCAATATTTTTTATAACAGCTGCAATGGAAAGCTGAGGACTGAATCTATATTGAACTCCAACATCAACAGCAAGCCCAGTTGCACTGGTATTTTCAATTGTTTCGCTGACAAGTTTAAAATTGGTACCAACAGAAATTCTGTCGGTAATTACTTTTGAGTAAGTTAATCCAATTGTTAAAAATGAAGGCGAATATGTTTTTCCAGTCCCATCGGGGTATTCGTTTGTTGTAACAGGTATATCACCGAAATCGAAAGTTTTAAAACTCAATGCGATTGAACCTAAATCTCCGAGAACGGTAGAGACAGCAAAGTAAGATAAATTAATATCTGCTAGATATGTCATATAACTAAACATTGCTTCAGTACCTTGAACTAAATCTAACCCCGCAGGATTATAATAAATTGATTCTAAGCCGTACAAACTAGAATGAAATGCTCCACCAGTTGCAATACCTCTTGCACCAACTGGTACAAGAAGCTGATCGGCTCCAGTTGATCCCTTCCTCGATACATCTCCAGCAAAGATGGCAGTAGCACATATCGAAATAGTGATTAGTAATAATATTTTTTTCATCTTTTAAGCTCCTAGTATTTAAAAATTTTCGTTAATGGGCGATCATTAAATAGACCGCCCAGTTTATATTTCTCAATATCGTTGTAACTGTTTTTGAGGCATAATAATCGAAAACTTGAGTACTTTATCACCAAATTTTGGTGAAGAAACAATAGCTAAGTATAAACCAGAAGCTACTCTTATCCCATTTTCATTTTGTAAATCCCAATTTAAAAATGGAGAAGTAGGAGAAGTTTTATGACTCTGATTTAATGTTCTTAACAATGTTCCAGACAGTGAATATATTTTTATTGTAACCTCTTCAGGCAAATTTGAGAAAGTAACAAAAGGTTCGTCAGAAGGACTGCCAGTATAACCTGTAGCAACGTTATAACCATATAATGGATTAGGAAATACGTTTACTTTTTCAAATAGTTGTTTTTCTTCTTCGCCGCTAAGTACTCCGCCCTTAGTTGTTTTAAAGACAAACTCATCCTGAGATGTATAAGGATAAGTTGCAACCGGTATTATTACTTTATCACCAGAAGAATAGAAGGTAGAACTATTTGCACGTTCAAGAGCAACAACATATAAAGCATTAAAATAAGCAGAAGCAGCTATTGCTCTTTCATCAGCTGTTACTGAAGCACCTGCTGGAATATTATAATTAGATCCTCCTCGCAAATCGGCCCAAATTGTGTTAGTTCCAGAAATAAATCCGCCTTTATAAATTTGCTGATTGCCATTTGGATCATAAGCAGCATCAAATATTAGTATAAATTCGCCGGTTGAATCAATACTAGTCCCGGGATTCCACAACCCATCAGGGTTTCCGCCATCGGCACGTGCTTTTTCTATAAAGCCAACTGCAAGTTGTCTCCTTTCGCCAAAACCGCCGGTTTCTGTTGCATAATCCTCAACCCAAACTGTAAAGGGAACATCAACATAACCAACACCAAATTGTCCTAATGGTCCTTTTCCAGTTGTGTCAGTTGCTAATATTCCTTCAGCGTACACATAGCTATTTCTACGGCTTATGGCAGATCCTTTATAACCATTAATATATCTATAGGCTTTTCCGGATTCACCGAATTTTATTTCAACACGCCTTAGTCTATCAGCTCGTACATATTTGCTATTTAAGGTTGATAACCCTGAAAGTGTACTAATTTTTTCAGAAAGTCCGGAATCTGAAGAAACATAATATACTTTTGATTTAGTAGTGTTTAACCATGCAGCACTTGTTTGAGGAGTTAAAGTTCCGAGAGCAGGATATTTATTTGGCAGCTTCACAATAAATCCTTCAGTTGGTTTTTTAGCAATCGAGGGATCATCACCCATAAATTCTTTAGAGGAATCTATAAGTGTAGTTCCCTTTGTAATATTCTGAAGTTTCCAATAAGTAGAATAAGCTGTCTTTGTACTATATAATTTAAATGAAACCTTATATTCATCACCAGTTAGGGCTGATTTATTTACCACATCATAAACGAGTTTTGCCCCGCTCCCGCCTTTTGTACCTACATCTACTAAATCAATTGGAGGAGTATACTCATTTTCGGCAAATGTAACAGTAAATATCCTGGGCACATTTTCAACTTCGGCAACAAATGATGATGCGGATAGGTAATAATCTCCGAAGATAAACGCACTAGTATCAACAAGTTTATTAATTAAAGCATCATGGTTTACTGCATAAG
>JACAFC010000289.1 GCA_013388515.1 Ignavibacteriaceae bacterium
CCACAATATGTTCCTGCAGAATTAAAGGACTTAGATTTGAAAGTCAACATAACTTCTATGAATGCATCTAATGGCGAACTTGACATTCTTCTTTCTTCACTTTCTGGAGTTAATAATCAGGTTGCAACACCAAAAGAAGTATTAAGTATTGAGGCGAGCATCAAACCATTTATTTCTCTGATTTGGCTTGGTGTCATTGTGCTGGTTACTGGATTTTTGATTGCGGCAGTCAGAAGAACAAAAGAATCTGTGGTGATGGAATAATAATCATTAATTAATCAATCATTTGAAAAGAATCGGTAAATGAAGTTTTCGTTTACCGATTTTTTTATTTTCTGCAAAAGAAGCACAAATTATACTTTCTCAAAATGAGAATACCATTTAAAACCTTCATTTTTACCGCATAAATAAGACATTTTTCAATAATAAACTTAAAAAGATAACCCATCTTTAAATAATTCTTTGTTTTTAATTAAAAAGCCAAATTTTCACTACAAAGTAAATGTCTCAATAATTGTTTCGATTTCATTTTGAAACATTTTTATGAAATATGTATAGAGAAAAAGTGCGAAAATCGAGTAAAAACGAAGCTATTTATGGCACTTGGCTTGACTTAATTCACAAAAATAAAAGAATTATTAACTAACAAGAGAGGATAAACGTGAGAACACGTTTTACATTATTAAGAGTGACTTTAGCATTGGCGCTCTTATTTGTTTTATCAAATACCGCCATTTCTCAAAAACTAACAGGCGTGAAAAAAGTAGCTGATTATACAAGTATTGCTAAAGTTACTTCATACATTGACGGTGTTAGCATTACTTACACCAATCCATATTCAAGTACATCACAAACTTCTTTTGCTGGAGCATTTGATGGTACTTTGAATTCTCAAGCAAAAAAATTCTATTGTATCGACTTATCACATAATCTTGCAATCAATGAAGATTATTGGGATGAAGGTTCAACACCGTCAGAAATTACTTATATTTTGAATAATTATTATCCGTTCAAAACCAGTTATGCTGGAAAATTAAGTGATAATAAACAAGAAGCTGCTGCAGTTCAAGCTGCAATTTGGCATTTTAGTGATGGTGTTGATGCCAATACAATTACAGATGCTACAATTAAAAATCGTGCATTACAAATTATTTCAGATGCAAACGCAAATCATAATAATGTAATTCCTGTTCAAACAATTCAAATCATTCCAGCTTCACAAAATTTACCACACGGAACAGTTGCTGCTTTTAAAGTTAAAGCAATAGATCTAAATGGTAATCCTGTTAATGGTATAAATGTTTCTTTAACAACAAATTTAGGAACATTAAGCACTTCTTCAGTAACAACTGGTACAAATGGTGAATCTGGAACAATCACATTAACTTATTCTGGTGTTGGAGTAGCAACAATTTCTGCAACTGCAAATGTTACAATCCCTCAAGGCACAAGATATGTTCATAAATCAAGCCCATCAACAAAACAAAAATTAGTTCTAGCAACTCCAGCTACTGATATTAAAGAAGCTGGCTCAACAATTACTTGGTATGATAATACTGTCGTAGTAAAAACAATCGAAAAAGAATTATGTGGGAAAAATAAAAATAATCAAGAATATAAAGTTGCTAAATTAATTGCAGAGGTTTTATCAAGTGGTAATGTTAGAGTGAAACTTATTGTATCAAAAGATTTAAATGATAACACTTATGGAACAAATACAATAAACTGGCCTGGCAATAATCACACATTTGATCATTTATTAAAAAGTGATAAAGCAAATTTTGTTTTTAAAAATGGAAATGGAACAACTGTTCTTGATTTTAATTTAGATTATCTTTATGCAAGTTCATCTTTCCCATCAGGCTATGGTGTAGCAAGTGTAACCGCTGGTGAAGGTTCAATTTCTGTTGGAAGTGCATCTAAGATATTGAATGTTAATACTTCTTTGAATAGAAACTTCAACGAATTCGGATATGTTCTCACAACTAATTCTCCAGCTACTAATTCAAGTTACACTCCAAACCCAAGTTATCCGAACTGGATTTTTGAAATGATTTATGAAGTAACAATTGATGCTTCAGCGTTTGGAACTTCTGGATTTGGTGATGTTTTAGTTCCATCAATGCATCACTCTCCAAACAAATTGAATTTTGATAATGCCGTATTAACATATACATGTACAACCCCAGCATCGATTGGAGATAAAGTATGGTTAGATACAAATCATAATGGAATACAAGATTCAGGTGAAAATGGAATACCAAACGTTACAGTTAAATTATATGATTGCAACAATAATTTAATAGCAACAACAACAA
>JACAFC010000141.1 GCA_013388515.1 Ignavibacteriaceae bacterium
AAACTTACTAAAAATGATGTAACTAAACTTCCAAAACCATTAAAAACCGAAAGCACTACAATTAAGGCAGCTACCCCAATGGTTATGCCAGCAATTGATATAAATGAAATAACCGTAATGAAATTAATTTTATGCTTAGATAATAAATATCTTTTAGCAATAAAAGATTCAAGGTTCATTAACTAAACCTCAAAGAACTAATTGGTTTTATTTTAGATGCAATATAACTTGGAATGAATGCTGCAGCAAAACAAAGCAGCAATGCAATTATTGATACTCCGGCAAATATTTTAAGTGACAATATAATGGGTACTGTGGAAGTAAAATAGACAGAAGAAGGTAACGAAATTAAGTTGTAATGAAGCTGGATTGACATAAGAAGCAATGCCAGTAAATTACCAATTATTATTCCAATAATTGCTAGGAATACTCCTTGATATGCAAATATCTTTGTAATTTGTCCATTAGTTGCTCCTAATGATTTCAGAACTCCAATTGAATGCGTTTTCTCCAATACAACCATCAATAAACTGCTGATAATATTAAAAGCGGCAACTAAAATAATAAGACCAAGTACAATTGGAATTGGTTTTTTTTGAAGTTCAATCCATGTAAAAATATTTCGATGTTTCTGAAAGATTGAACTGACAGCATGAGGATATCTAAGTTGACTGGCTAACAAATTACTAATTGAATCAATTTTAGAAATATCATTTAACTTAATATCATATCCGGTTATTTTATCTCCAAAACCAAATAGATTTTGTGCGCAAGTAAGGTTTGTATAAGCAATCAAATCATCATATTCTGCCATTCCGGTTTCAAAAATACCTTTAACTTTGAATTGCTCTATTGTTGGCGGGTTATCAATCGAGGGTATCTCATTATTTTTAAGAGCAAACACTGTCACAAAATCATTTAATTTTACAAACAATTTGTCGGCCAACTTTTTCCCAACAATTATAGACGGGGGACTATCATTATTAAGATCTAATTTACCCTCAATAATATTTTTTTCAAGATTAATGCTTTTATTTTCTGGCGTAATACCTTTGATATTTACACCTTCTTTAGTATGCTTACTGCTAATTATCACTAAATTGGATGCATACGGATTAACTTCAGCACTAGTTCCTAAAATTTGTCTTATTGCCGGCAGCACTCGTTTGTAATTTGGTAGAACTGTTTGATAAGAAGTAATTTGAATATGGGAATCGAGGTCTATAATTTTTTTCTGAATTGTTTCCGCAAATCCTTCGAGGATACTAAGAGCAATGATTAAAGTGGCGACACCTAACGAAATTCCTAATATAGAAATGGATGAAATTATTGTAATGAACCTGGATTCTTTTCTTGAAAGAGTAAATTTTTTAGATATAAATAATGGGAATGACATTATCCTCTTATAAGCAAAACATTTATTAGATTATTATTTACCAATTATTTCAATTTGTTGAAGACAGTTCCTTTGATCTTTGCTCAGCTTTATTAATAGCTTCCTCGAGTATCTGCGCAAATCCTTTTTGATTAAAAACGTTAAAAGCAGCTTCCGTAGTACCGCCTTTTGATGCTACTTTTTTAATAAGAGTATCAAAACTAACCTCTGCATTGTTTATAACATGATATGCACCGTGCATTGTTTGTAAAACTAGTAAAGATGCAAGACTTTCATCAAATCCAATTTTTTTAGCAGTTTCTATCATTATTGATACAAAGTAATAGAAATATGCGGGTCCACTTCCACTAACTGCTGTTACACCATCCATTAGATCTTCGTTTTCTATCAAAAAGGTTCTACCGGTTGTGCTTAACAAATTTTCAACTGTAGAAATATGGTGAATATTTACCTCTTGAGAAGGTGAATAAGCAGTAATTCCCATACCGTACTGAGCAGGCATATTGGGCATAGCTCTTACGATAAAGTCATGTTGTAATGATGATTTTAGTCTGCTGATTTTAATGCCAGCTAAAATCGATATAATCAATGTTTCTTTGAAGACCTTTTTAGACAATGATGGAACTATTGACTTTAGGTCTTGTGGTTTTACAGCCAAAATAATAACATCAGATTTAAGTACTTCATCATTTACACCAAGGCTTACTTTTGCAATATTTAACTCGCTAAGCTTTTGAAAACTACTCTCATTTTTTGCAACTAAAATCAAATTATCTTTAGCAGCTTTTCGGAATTGAAGAAATGATCGGGCATATGTAAGCCCCATATTTCCACACCCTATAATAGAAATTTTCATAATTCTCCAATGTTTTGTTATTTACACCACGAAGATATATTAATTATAGCTTTTTAAGTACATATTAAATCATATTTCATTCCTGAAAATAAAGAATTGATAAATTCCAAATTCTAAGACCAAGATTTACTAACTTATTAATAAATAGAAACTTCTGGAAAAATATATGCTTATAGTTATTGCGGGAAATGGAATGACAAACAATCCAGAAATTATTTAAATTAAATTAATTTTAGTCTGTATTACTGCGTTTAAAAAGACAGATCTCTGTATTTTTCAGAAGTCTCAGCAAATAATAATTTCGTTAAGATTCGTTGGATATTTAAGGTGTATAAGATATATTTGTACTCTAAATTTTGAAATACGGGGCGTAGCGTAGCCCGGTTTATCGCGCCTGCTTTGGGAGCAGGAGGTCGCAGGTTCGAATCCTGCCGCCCCGACATGATAAATTAGCAAATAACTAAGTTTAAGACTCTTAGAATTATTTTGATAATTCGTTTATAAATTTATTGTAATGCGAATAATGTTTTTTGAAATTTTGTTGAAGCTGCGCCCGTAGCTCAATTGGATAGAGCAACAGCCTTCTAAGCTGTAGGTTAGTGGTTCGATTCCACTCGGGCGTACATGTGAAAATTCCAAATCACAAGAACTAAATTCCAATATATTTAGGTATCTAAAAGGTTGTTGATATGGTGAGCGTAGCTCAGTTGGTTAGAGCACCAGGTTGTGGCCCTGGGGGTCGTGGGTTCAAATCCCATCGCTCACCCCAGCATAAGTTTTTAATTTCAAATTACAAATTCCTTTTATAGTTGTTTGTAGTTTTTTCAATTTTGGCTCCATCGTCTAATGGTTAGGACCTCGCCCTTTCACGGCGGTAATAGGGGTTCGAATCCCCTTGGAGTCACCAATAGTCTCGCAAAATAAATTTGCGAGACTTTTTTCTTTTAAACCCTTTTTAACATTCAGTTTAATAAATGAATTATGCATTTACTTTAAGATTAAAAATTTGTAAGATTCTATTGTTAAAGAGAGGCGAAATATGAAAATTCATAAATTTTCATTGTTAGTTTTATTAGCAGTTTTCTCAGAAACTGCTTTTTCCCAATCCAATCAATTCAACATCAACGATTATAAGCAATTTTTGGCAGCAAATAAAAATTTACAAACTTCACAATTACTAGAGATGTATTCTGCTGGGAGCTTTGTTGGTGATATAAATTTACCCTTATCTGGAGTACGTTATCTTGATTCAATAAATGCGAAATATAATCTAACTGATTTTGAAATCTCTCTGTTAAATAAGAATGGCTTTTTCGTCTCCGAAAGGATGAATAAAATTTCTTTTGGACAGTCACTCCTGGAAATTTTCCATCGTGATCTTCCGGTGTTCGTATCTACAGATGCGATTTTGCACGCTTTCCATATTTCATATGACCGAATTTTGAAAGATACTGAACTGGGGTTTTTGATACCAAAGGTTAAACTTTTGCTTCAAACTCTTCATTTGCAGCAAAGTATTCTGCAAACAAAGTACGGTACAAATCCTAATATGTTTAAGATGCTTAGAGATGTGGATGTTTATTTAACTGTTCCTCTAAAATTATTTGAGTTAAGCATTGAGCCATATTACTCAGAAAACAAACAAACTGTTGGTGAAATTCTAACATTAATTGCAAATGAGCTTCCTACAAATTACAACTTGTTTGCAGATAACTGCCGTACGATTGATTGGAGCCAATTCAAACCTCGAGGTCATTACTATGAAGATCCGAATGCTTACTTCCATACTGACTTGCCAAATTATTTTAGGGTCATGATGTGGTTAGGCAGATCAGAACTTTATCTCATAAAACCTGGTGCTGTTTTGCAAATGTGCAACCCTTCGTTTGAGGATGTTAAAAGACAAATAATTGATTCTTATTTAATTAAAGAACTTATTGACGAAACAAATTCGTATTCAAAATACCTGGAGATAGAAAATACAATAAAAATATTTGCTGGGGATCAGGACAATGTTACTTTGGATAATCTATCCTATTTGAAGAATTCTGTTAACTTTAATAGCACAGAAGAACTATTAGACAGTTTAAAGATTATTGAATTTCAGGATTCTCTTAAAAATCAAAGTTTTGCATATCAACTTATTCTTTCACAAATATTATTTAGCAATCCCTTCTTCCCAGATAGTATTGTTCCTGCTTCTGCATTTATGCTTTTCGGACAAAGATTTGTGATTGATTCATATGTTACGGCAAGTGTTGTATATGATAGAATTCCAGGGAAAATATGCAGATTATTACCTTCATTATTGGATGTACTGTTTTCAATTGGAAATTCAGCTTCTGCGCAATTATTAATTGATGAACTGAATATGTATAATTACTCAGCCAATCTTGCAGCATTACGATATCTAATTGATTCTTATAATGATGATTTTTGGTCAGCTAATTTTTATTCAAATTGGTTGGGTATAATAAGAAAACTTAATCCGCCACAGAACCGCTCTGATCTGCCTGAATTTATGAAGACAGCAGCTTTCTGGCAGGAAAAAATGAATACTCAGTTAGCTAGCTGGGCAGAATTACGCCACGATAATCTTTTGTATGCAAAACAATCTTATACAGGTGGTACTGTTTGCTCTTTTCCATATTCGTTCGTTGAGCCATTTCCTGAGTTTTATCAAAGTTTAAAGGAATTTGCTGTTTCGGCGAAAAATAGAATAGAAGCGATTAATTTTGATGATGATTATCTGAAATCATCCATCCGGTCTTATTTTACAACTCTTTACAATGTATCTGATACTCTCAGATCAATTTGTTTAAAAGAATTAAATAAAGAAATGCTGCTTGCTGATGAAATTTTATTTCTAAAGAATATGATTTATGAGAAAGGAAATCTTGGTTCAGGCGAATCTCCTTATCAAGGTTGGTATTCGAGGTTGTTTTACAGAGATGATGAATTTGGAACACCTAACGCACCATTAAATTCTGGTTTAATGGACAGTGATCACTTGGTTGCTGATATGCATACGGTACCGACCGATTGTTTTGGTGCTCCGGTAGGTTGGGTAAAACACGTAGGTACTGGTCCAATTAATCTTGGTGTATTTGTTACACCGTGGAATGATGGTGTGCAAACTGCTTTTATTGGTCCTGTTATGAGTTATTTTGAATATACAACAGGAAACTTTTTAAGATTGACAGATCAGGAATGGAATAATGAATATTTGCAAGCGGCTTTACGACCAGATTGGGTTAATATTTACTTAGCCGATAGTACTGGAAATTTTAAGGGTGCTGGACAGAGTTTGATCACAGGATTTTCTAATGAGCAAGGCAGTGAAAATCAGCCTGCTGATTTCATTACGGTTGGTAACTATCCAAATCCATTTAATCCAGAAACAATTATTTGGTTTAAAATTCCTAGTAATCTAACTAATTCAAGAACTCAATTATCTGTTTATGACATAAACGGAGTATTAGTAAAACCAATTCTTAACGAAGAACTATCTTCAGGTAATTATGTTGTAAAATGGAATGGTCAAAATTCAGAAGGTAGAGATGTTAGCAGCGGGGTTTATTTTTATCAACTTAAAGTCGCAGATAGAATTTCAACTGGTAAAATGGTTTTAATTAGGTAACCTGAACCATTATTAAAATCTAAGATTAAATATTATACATGGCAGATCTTTTAGTGAGATTAAATTGCATTTTAGCTTTTCAACATCTATTTTAATTCTAATAGAAATTGCATTTTAAAACATAACTCAGCTTTTTAATATGATACTAACTACTAAAAAACGGATACTTTTATTTGTCATAGGTGTTTTAGCATTTGCTGCTGTTGTGTATTTCATTGTTACTAAAAAATCAGCGGCTGAAGTAAACCGGGACGAAATTACTCTTGCACTTCAAGATATTGCAGCACATGCGCAAACACATTTTAGAAGGACTGATTCTTTCACTGGATGGGTGCTGCCTTCCAGTTTAAAGTTTGAAAAAATTGGAAGGTTTAGAGAGAAAGTTGACTATAATCAAGTAAAAATATTTGCAGTTGGTACAGAGTTAGGGATTAATGGAATTTCAAATGTGAACCTTGAGGCAACAATTACAGGGCGTAACTTAAAAATCAATATCCGGAATTAGCTATTTGTCCTATTGGAAATTATTAATTCAGCAAATTCTCTAAATGCACCATAACCCCCATTTTTTGCACAGACATAATCTGATATTTTTTTGATTTCAGTTATGGCATCTGATGGGCAAGCACTTAAGCCAACTGCATTCATGATTTCAAAATCATTTACATCATCTCCAATATAGGCTACATTTTCTGCAGTAATATTTAGTTTGCGGCAGACCTTATTTAACGTATCTAATTTATTTTTTACACCTAGATGTAATTCTTTTATCTTAAGTTTTTCTGCTCTTTTTTTAACCGAACCAGAAAGTTCGCCAGTAATAATCCCCGTTTCAATTTCCAATAATTTTCTTAACCGTTCCACACCCATTCCATCTCTAATAGAAAATCTTTTCATAACCTCGCCGGCTTCGGAGTAATAAACGCCTGTGTCCGTGAGAACTCCGTCACAATCGGTTAATACCAGCTTTATGCTTAAAATTTTATCTTTAATGCGGTTACTTCTACTATTTTTTGAAGCAGATTTCATAAATATCCTTTTATTTTAAGTTATAATACGCCTTTTTCATCAAATCATGGTTTCGGTTCAACCTTATCAAATATGGTTTAGAAACAGAAAATTAATTTTTATTTATTCCTTCAAATAATTGACACATAGTTTAACTCTATTTATTTTCTTACCCTAAATTAACAAACTTCGGATTTACATCTATGCGATATACTAAACCTAAACGCTTAAACAAGGGAGATTTAATAGGATTAATTTCTCCTGCTTCAACTCCTGATGATTTATCAAGAATAAATTCTGGCACAAAATATTTGGAAAAACTAGGTTACAAAGTTTTAGTGGGGGCAAACGTTGGGAAGAATCATGGTTACCTAGCCGGCACAGATGAGGAAAGGCTAAATGATCTGCATAGCATGTTCAAGAATAAGTTAGTTAAAGCAATAATGTGTGTCCGCGGAGGTTATGGCTCACCTCGATTATTAGATGGTATCGATTATAAGTTGATTAAAAGAAATCCCAAAATATTTGTTGGATACAGTGATATCACTGCTTTGCAGATGGCATTTCTTCAAAAAGCAAATCTCGTAACATTTGCAGGACCAATGCTTGCAGTAGATTTTCATGACGAGGTTAGCCCGTTTACAGAAGAATTTTTCTGGGATATGATAACTTCACCAAAAAAGAATGGACGAATTGAGAACCCAAATAATGAAAAATTATATTGTCTAAAAAAAGGCGGAGCAAAAGGACAAATTGTTGGTGGTAATTTAGCATTACTTGTTTCTTTAATGGGAACTCAGTATTTCCCTGATGTAAGGAATAAAATTCTTTTCCTTGAGGATACCGGCGAAGCACCCTATAGATTAGACAGGCTATTCAATCAATTAAGAATTGCCGGTGTATTCGATAAAGTTAAGGGCATTGTTCTTGGCGCATTTACTGATTGTAAAGAATCTGATAGTTCAAAAAAGACTCTTACCTTAGGCGAAGTAATTGAGGATTATTTTACGCGTATTAAAAAACCAGTTGTTTATAATTTTCAGCACGGACACATCAAAGACAACATTACCGTACCATATGGTATTAGGGCTAAGTTAAATGCTACAAAAGGTTTTATTGAATTTTTAGAAGGAGCGGTAAGCTAACTACTTACTAAATTGTTTTAATAAAAATTTTATTTAAGGATTGTAAGATTAATCCCCATCTTTTAGTCGTTTAATTACTTCACTTTGTATGTAACCATTCTCAATAAATTTATAAAGGTTTTTACCAGGACAAACAGTTTGTTTTGAATAATCCTTGTGTGAGGCGATAGTCTCCGGAGATATTTGATATTTTTTACAGCAATATGCTGTTAAATTAATGAGTGCTTCAAGCTGCTCTTCACCTATTTCTTGTTCTTCAAAATTACCCATGCAAGTAATTAGCAAATGTCCGGTTGGATCATACTCAGTTGCAGTTTCGCCAACTGTAAAAACATTTCTGCCTTCATAAACATTCCCATTAGGATCAATTAAGAAATGGTATGGAATATCAGTCCAATTTCTATCTTTACCCATTCCCCAAGTTTGAACATTTTTTATATGCTTCGGTGCATCTCCACTTTTTTCAAAAATTGTACCTTCATGATGAATAGTTATTCTCTCTGGAACATGCTGTGTGAAAGGTTTGGGCTTAGCTGCTTGCCAAGATTCACGTGAATTAACTGAAATCTCTTTACTAGCAGTGCATCCCAAAAGGTATAATGATCCAAGAATAAGTGATAAAAGTTTAATTATTTTCATGGTGCAAAAAAGTGAAATAGTGGTTTTTAAAGATTTCCAGTGCCCGTTCAGCTTTATCTAAGTTAGGGAAAATACCGAATACACTTGAACCGCTTCCAGACATCAGAGCAAACATTGCACCTCGCTTGTAAAGTTCTTTTTTAATTTCAGAAATTTCCGGATATTCTTTAAATACGAATGGTTCAAAATCATTTTTGATTTTATTTTGCATATAAAGGAAATCTATTTCACAATCTGAAATTAATTTTTTTAAAGTGTATACTGGCGATGAAGGAACAACATGTTGGTATGCCCATCGAGTAACAATAGGGATTCCGGGATTAATAAGCAGAATCGGATAGGTTAACTTACAATCCAATGGGGTTATTATATTGCCAATACTCTCAGCATAAGAGGGAACAGGATTTAGAAAGTAGGGAACATCAGCTCCTAAGGCAGTTGTAATTCTCAACTTTGTGGTATCATCTACATTAAGATTGAGAAATTTGATTATACCCAGAATAGTCCCAGCAGCATCTGAACTTCCGCCGCCTAAACCAGCACCAATTGGAATTTGTTTTTGCAAATCAATCCTAATCTTTATCTTAAACTTAAACTCATTCTCTAATAGCTGCTTGGCTTTTACTACAAGATTATTTTCATTCATTAGTTCAGGTTTGCTGCATGTAAAAATGAAATCATCAGACTCGGAAAAAGTTAAAGTATCGCAAAGTTTTATGGGATAGAAAAACGTTTCAATATCGTGGTATCCATCATCTCTTTTTCGAAGGATATTCAATCCCAAATTTATTTTTGCCGGAGTATTAATTACTAAATTTTGCATCCAGCATTGCCTTTATTTTTTTTATATGATTTGGATTGGAGCCGCAGCATGAACCAATAAAGGATGGTTTTTTAACAACGTACTTTTCAATAAAGGAAGCGTAGGCATCAGGACTAACTGATGAAACTATTTTTCCGCCAAAATTTCCCTCGAGACCCAGATTCAAATATAAACCCCAATTAAAATTGATTCTGATATGGTTTGATAATTTGTCGAATACACTTAGTGGCATGCAGTTAAATCCGATACATATGGGATTTCTATTCTTAATGAAACGAATTACTTCAAGACTATTTTCTCCTGAAAGTATATTCATTTTGTTATCTATTAGTAAACTTAATACATAGGGGATATTTTCTCTGTAACAATAATCACAGATGATTTTTATTTCGTCAAAATGGCTTTGAGTTTCATTTAGTATAAAATCGCATCCATTTTTCATCAGTTCATCTATATGATGCTTATGGTTGTATTTAAGTTCCTTCTTCGAAACTGTTCTATTAATCTGATAACAATCTTCAGCAGGAGCATTGGAACCGGCAATTATAACATTATTTCCTTTAGCTGCGTTCTTAGCCAACTTCACCGATTCAAGAACAAATTCTTTAAAATTGATTTTGCTTTGTGTTTTAACCGCAACAGGATTTGTCCGGAATGTATTTGTTGTAATAATATCAGCACCGGCTTTAATGTAGCTCTTATGGATGGATAAAACTAAATTTGGTTTTTGAATATTTGCAAGGGCAGTCCATAATTTACCTTCGGATTTAACTCCTTTCTGCTGAAGTAAGCTTCCCATAGCACCATCGAGCAAAAGCGGACGGTTGATTTTTCTGGCAAAGGTAAAAAGGTTAAAATTCATAATTCTCAGTCAATGGTGACACGATATAATATATTTCTTTTTTCTTATCTGTGACAAACTGCTAAATCTGCGTCACCATTGCCTGCTGTGTTGTGGTTCTATTAATTTTGTGCTCTCAATTTAAGAACCTCATCCACAATTCTATCTAGATCAATCATCTTAATGCATTCAAGATCATAAGGACATTGTTTCTTCCAGCAAGGTGAGCAAGCTAAATTTTCTTGATACAACTTAACACCACGATCATAAAGATCAATCTCAGTCCAGCAGCTAACCCCAAACCAAGCAATAACATATTTCTTTAGGGCAATTGCTAAGTGCATCCCAAAGGAATCACCGGTAATAACAACATTTGCAAGATTCTCGAAACATGCGCCTTTTCTGACACCTTGATTTGTTGAGGTAATAATAATACGCTTAGCAAACCGAGAATAAATTTCACGATTGCGTTCAGTATCTTCAGGTCCGCCAAGCAAAACAACCTTAATTTTTTTACCGAGAGATAAAATTTTGTCTATTAGATAAATATGCTGTTCGATCGTCATTTTCTTATTCGGATAGAGATTTGAACATCCTGTGTTAAATCCAACAACAAAATCGTCTTTTAGGATGCCAACATTTTTTTTATAATTATCTATGAATAACAGTTCCTCTTTTGTAAAATTGAAAACATATTCGTCACGTTTATAATCTAGTTCAAAAGTTTCTGCTAAATAATCCTGCCCGGTTCTTTTATTCACTTTAAATTTAAGATGATCATCCATCCCTAAATTAAAATTATAATTTGCGCCTGGATTCATGGGAATTATTTTTCCATCTTTATTCAGTCCAAATCCTAACTTCTTTTTTGCATTTACAGAATTTAGTAAAGCACATGAGCGCATAGATTTATCAACATTCAATACTAAATCATATTCAATTTGAGAAATGACCGAAAGAGATTCCATACTGTACACAAAAACGTGATCAATAAACGGATTATTCATAAGCAGTGGTGCTGCATTAGGCATTGTTATCCAATGAATTGTAGATTCAGGATATTTTCGCTTAAGGGCAGGTAATTGAGCAGTTGTCATGAGTACATCACCCATCGCATCAAAATTAATAAGTAAAATTTTTGTTCCAATGGCAATGTTGTCTTTACAGCCATCTATCCAGCAGTTATGATCGGGATAACATGGTTTATACCCCGTAAAATTTTTACATGAGGGTATTTTTCCGGATGGGCTAGATTTAGCTTTACGTACGGTAGTCATATCTTGGTTTTCTCCAATAATATTTTTTCAAAGAAAGGTTGAAATTTATTTTTAACAGTTTCAAAATTTAAATTATGCAAATTTGAATTACTTGTTGTAATACATTCAAAATCAACTCCATATGCCGACCAAATCATTTCAGCAGTATCTTTAACATATATGCCAAACACAGGAACACCAAATGCAGCTGCTAAATGCACTGCCGATGTATCCGGCGTAACTAGAAGATTTAGTTTTGAGATAATTGCAGCAAATTCATCAAACTTATGTGCTGAAATTACAATTTTTCTTGATTCAAAATATTCTAGGTTTAGTCTTACTATTTCATTTGCATAGTGTATCTCAGTTGGGGCACAAAGAATAACTATTCCTATTTTTTTTCTACTGGCAAAATTTAATAAAAACTTTACAAAAGCAGCGAAATTCTCAACTCCCCAAAAACGTGCTTCACTTCCCGCTGAAATGTTTATTCCAACCAAAAAATTGTCCTTATCAAAACTTGTTGAAATGAATTCATGAGCTGCAAGTATGGATTCCTCTTCAGGATAAAAATGAATTGATTTTTGTTCATGAGCCAAATTTATGTTGAACAATTTTGCTATTTCAAGTATTCGGTCAACAACATGAACCGTTTTCGAGTCTAATCTTGGTGTTGTTTTAGTATAGATTATTTTGTTTTCCTTTTCTAACCCAAATTTACTTTCAATTTTACTTAAAGCGATAATCAAACTTACGGTTGCTGAAACATCATCATGCAGATCCACAATTGTATCAAAATTTTCTTGTTTGATAAATTTTAATACCTCGTTTAATCCCTTAATTCCTTTGTTAAATACGACAACCTTGTCAATAGCAGGATTGTTAGTAAAAATAAAATGGTTTTTTTTGTCAGCTAAAACATAGATCCTAGCATTGAGCTTTTGCTTAACTAAATGGAGGAGGGGAGTGGTAACTAACGCATCCCCAATTCGGTTAAGTCTAATGAATAATATTTTTGAATGAGCAGCACCAAGGTTTCTCTTTCCGCTGTTATTTGGTTTTGAAAGCAGGAGAAGCAGTCTGAGTAAAATATTTTTTAAGAAGATTTCAATCTGTTTCATCAAGAATAAATTTAGCTCTTAAATGATGGCAAATTTAGAGAAGTTTTTTTACTGAGAAAAACCCATTATTCTAATGTTAAAGAAAGTGGGTTTGCCAGTTTAAGAGGTTCGACTTTTGTTAAAACTTCCTCAACGGATAATTCCTTCATACACTCATGATTAAAAGGACATTCAAGCTTGTTACAAATTATGCAATGTAAATCCTCTTTTATTACATAATCTGAGTTGGGGGAGTAAGGTTTGTGAGCTTTTGGATTTGTTGGTCCAAAAATTCCAAGGGTTGGAACTCCCAAAGCTGCAGAGATGTGCATTGGTCCTGAATCATTGGCAATAACCAGATTGCAGTATTTTATTAAAGCACTCAACTTTCCAATCTTAACTTCCGGAATTAGAACAGCATCTTCCTTCAAAATATTTTTTATGTAGTTGGCATCGATTTCATCTCCCGGTCCCCAGAGAATTAGAAAAGCTGCGTCATACTTTTGCTTTATGGCGGTGCAAATTTCAACCCATTTAGCTGCATCGCATCTTTTACTAGGCCATCCGCCGGAAGGAATGATTCCAATTAACTTTCTATTGGAAGATAAATTTGATTTGATAAATTCCTTCGCCCATTTGCTTTCTTCTTCACTTACATAAAAATGAATTCGCTTAGAATTAATTGCTATTCCAAGTGTTTTCAATAATTCTAAGTTATGTTCGGCAGAATGATGCTCACCTTTTTCAGATGTACCAAGAATGTTGTAAGCATACTTACGTCCACGATATGAAAATCCAACTCGATATTTTGCATGAGTTAAAAAAGTAATTTGTGCGGATCTCGGATTCGACCAGAGATCAATAATCATATCGAACTTTTCTTTACGGAGTCTGAAAACAACTTTCAAGACAAACTCAGTCTTTTCCATTGTATGGACTTTAGCAACAAATGGATTATTTGCTAAAGCATCTTTGGCGAAGGTTTCAGTCAAGTAGTGAATTTCAGCAGATGGATAAGTTTTTTTAAGATCATCGATGACAATAGTGGAGAGAACGATATCCCCAATACCGCGTGGCTTGATCAAAAGAATTTTTTTTATTGCCTTAAAATTCATCTACATAAAACTTTCTTATGTGTGAAAATATGATGGATAAATTGCTGCATTGTTAAATTGTTATTCCAAAATAGCAGCGTTATCAAATATTTTGATATGATTACTTTGGAGTATGTATAAAAATCTTTTTGCCTGCATCACTCTTAGTTCTTATGAATTCAATATTGACAATAAACAGTTTAACAATTTATCAGTTCAAAGTATTAGTGGACGCAGCCAACTACCAATCTCTAACCATCAGTTCCCAATTTCAATGAGCATCGAGCCAATTATTGCCAACTCCAGTATCAACATGAACCGGTACTTTGAGCGGTAATGCATTTTCCATTAATTTCTTTACCATTGCTGTAACATCTTCAATTTCATCTTTGTGCGCATCAAAAACTAATTCATCATGAACCTGAAGTACCATTTTAGTTTTGTACTTTTTCTTTTTCAGTTCGTGGTGAATGTTAATCATTGCAATTTTAATCATGTCTGCAGCAGTTCCTTGAATTGGCATGTTGATTGCAACACGTTCTTCAAACTGACGGACAACATGATTTTTACTGTTTATGTTTCTTAGGAATCTTCTTCGCTTCAAAAGAGTTTCGGCATAACCATTCTCTTTAGCAAACGCGATGGATTCATCCATAAAATTTTTAACTCGTTTGTATGTTGAGAAATATTTTTCAATAATATCCTTGGCTGCTGTTTGAGTAATTCCGAGCCGTGTCTTCAAACCAAATGGACCAATGCCGTAAAGAATTCCGAAGTTGACCTCCTTGGCTTTTCTCCTCATGTCTTGAGTTACATCTTTAGGATGAACCATAAATACTTGAGCAGCAGTGCTTCGATGAATATCTTCATTATGTTTGAATGCTTTGATTAGTTCTTCGTCACCGGAAAGAGAAGCTAAAATTCTTAATTCAATTTGGCTGTAATCGGCGCTAAGTATAACATGGTTTTTGTCTGTAGGAATAAATGCTTTTCGAATTTCTTTGCCTCGTTCGGTTCTGATTGGTATGTTTTGCAAGTTCGGGTTAATGCTTGACAATCGTCCTGTTGATGCAACTGTTTGATTATAATCGGTATGAATTCTTCCAGTAGATGGCTCAATTAAAGTTGGAAGAGAATCTGTATATGTTGATTTTAACTTTGAAACCTGACGGTAGTCGAGAATCAAATCAATTACTTCATGTTCGCCTCGTAAATTTTCGAGTGATCGCGCATCTGTTGAAAAACCAGTTTTGGTTTTTTTGCCGGATTCTAATCCCAATTTTTTAAAGAGTACTTCTTGAAGCTGTTTCGGTGAGTTAATATTAAACTCTGTGCCGCTTACTTTATAAATTTCTGTTGTGTAATTATCTATCAGTATTTGTAAATCTTTGCTAAGATTGCTTAAAGCATTTGTATCAATCTTTACACCGGTTCTCTCCATTTCGTGAAGCACTTCAACAAGAGGGAATTCTACTTTGTAAGCAAGTTCGTTCAGATTTTCTTTCTCAATTTCTTTACCAAGTATTTCATAGAGACGAAATGTTATATCTGCATCTTCACAAGAATAATTTGAGAGTACATTAAGTTCAACTTCAAAAATTTTATTAGGATCTTTCTTTACATCAACCAAACTTGAGAAGGGGATAGGTTTGTATCCCAAGTACTTTTGTGAAAGATCATCCATTCCGTGTTTTTGGTCTGGATCGATACAATAACTTGCAAGCATGGTGTCGAAATAAAAATTGTTTACGTTAATACCAATGCTTTTCATAACCGAAATGTCGAACTTTCCGTTCTGACAAACTTTCTTGATTTTTTTATTCTCAAAGACTGGTTTGAAAATTTTGATAAAATCTTTCAGCGGCAGCCGATCTGATAAATTATTAGTAAACAATTCTTCGGATTCTTCGAATGGATTTACTGCAACAAAATATCCTTCATTAGCTTTTGCGGAGAAGGAAGCACCAACAAGTTTTAATTGAAACTGATTTAAGCTGTTAGTTTCGGTATCGAAGACAAAAAGTTCAGCTTTGCTAAGTTTATCTGCGAGTGATTCAGAAGATTTTAAATTTTGGATAAGCTCATACTTTACTTTTTTGGGATCAAAGTTTTGCAAATTGCCAAAGAATCCTTCTTCAACTTGAGCTTTGTCTTGAGATTTCAATTCCGATTCCTGCTTTTGTTTTTCTGTAGAAAAGAAAGCAGAGACTTTGGCAAAAAAAGTTTTAAACTCGAGTTCTAAACAAAGAGGTTTTAGCTTATCAAAATTGGGAGGAGTTAGTTTTGCCTGTTCAAAATCAAATTGAATTGGAACTTCACAATTTATTGTTGCAAGTCGTTTCGATAGGAATGCATTATCTTTATTCTGAAGCAATTTATTTCTTAATGACTCTTTCTCAATTTCATCAATGTGTTTGTAAAGATTTTCAATGCTGCCATATTTTTGAATGAGCGGTGTAGCTGTCTTAGGTCCAATTCCAGCAACACCAGGAATATCATCAGAAGAATCACCAACTAGAGCGAGGTAATCAATCATCTGTTTTGGTTCGAATCCAAATTCCTCTTTAACCTTTGCTTCATCAAATACAACAAATTCATCACTGCTTTTACCAGGTTTTAAAACTTTAACTTTACTGTTAACAAGCTGGTTCATGTCCTTATCGGGAGTTATAACATAAGAATCAAGTCCCAATTCTTTTGCTTCGCGAACAGCAGTTCCAATCAAATCATCCGCTTCAAATCTTGGAAGAATGTATAGAGGAATATTCATTGCTTCAATAATTTCTTTGATTCTGCCAATTTGAGGAATCATGTCATCGGGCATTGCAGCTCTAGAGCTTTTATAATTTTCAAATTCTTCATGCCGGAAAGTTTTTTCTTTCGAGTCGAATGCCACAGCGAGGTAATCCGGTTTTGTCTCTTCTAAAATTCTTGCGAGCTGAGTTACAAACCCAAACACTGCGGATGTGGGTTCTCCCTTTGCAGTCGAAAGCGGACGGCTGATAAAAGCAAAATATGCTTTGTAAGCCAAAGCCATTGCGTCAATAATTACAAATTTTTTAGGCATATAAATCGAAATTGTTTTTAAATTTTGATAAATACTGCGGCTTAGCGGCTTTGCGTGAAATATTTTTACCGCTAAGACGCAGAGACACTAAGAATTGTTATTCTTCTTACTATAATACTTCCAATAAAAATAAATCGGCAATCCACTTAAGATTAAAATCGTTCCCATAGCTGCATCTTGTGAATCCGATACGACAGAATTTATCAAGAATAAAAATGAAAAGATCACAAAAATTGCCGGTACATAAGGATAACCCCAAACTTTATATGGTCTATTAACCTCAGGCATTTTTTTTCTAAGAACAAATACACCAGCTGCGCCGAGCATGTAGAATGACCAAGCAGCAAAGATTACATAATCAGTAATTGTATCGAAGGAACCAGATAAAACTAAAACACACGACCAAATTCCTTGTACAACTAAAGAAGTATGCGGCGTTCCAAATTTAGGATGAATTTTCCCAAGCGGTGAGAAAAACATTTTATCTCTTGCCATAGCGAATTGAACTCTTGCTGTGGCTAGAATGCTGCCGTTCAATGCACCGAATGTTGATATTATAACTGCAATAGAAATGATTGATGCACCATTCACACCAAATATTTTCTCCGCAGCAGTTGCTGCAACTAATGGTGATTTTGACATTTCATCAATTGGAAGGACATAAAGAAATGCGATGTTAACGAGAACATAAACAGCCATTACAATCAATGTTCCGTAAAGCAAAGCAAGTGGAACATTTTTTTGAGGATTTTTAACCTCACCCGCAACAAATGTTACATTGTTCCATCCATCATAAGCCCAAAATGCTCCAGCTAAAGCTAATCCTATTACTGAGATAATGTTGGTAATTGTTTCAGTTGGAATGTGAAAACCGGAATAAACATTTGCAAAACTTCCTTGACCAAATGTGAAAAGAAGTAAAGATAAAAGAATAATCGAAGCTATCTTGATAAACGTTACAATTGTTTGAACTATTCCGCCGAATACAACTCCGAGATAATTTATTCCCGTTAAAAAAATGATACAAACTATTGCAACGGCTTTCGTTCCAAAATCAAGGAATGGATGTATTTCTCCGACAAAGGGCATGTAGATTGAAAAGTCTTGCATGGATTGTGATAATTGCGGATACTTGAAAAAATATCCAAAATATTCCGAAAAGACATAAGCAATAGCTGCTTGACTTCCAGTTTGAATTACCGCAAAGATAGACCAGCCGTAAAGAAATGCTGTAAAGTCACCGTACATTTTTCTAAAGTAAACATATTGACCACCGGTTGCATCTATCATGCCGGCTATTTCAGCATTGGTTAATGCACCGATGAAAGTAATTAAACCGGCAGCTATCCACACAATAATCAGTAACTCTGGTGATAAAAGCTGCCCAGCCATTGTAGCAGGTTTTCTGAAGATGCCTGAGCCAATCATAGAACCAGCAACAATCATCATTGCTGCTGTTAATCCAAGTCCGCGAACCAGTTGAGTTTTTTTCTGTGAAGTTTCCATCACTACTTTCTGCATTTTGATAAAATGAAAATAAAGATTAGATGAGTCAAATCAAAAGAAAAGGACTGAATGAAATGATTTTTACAAATATATCCAGAATAAATATTTGTAACATTTCAGCACTGTTAAATTCGCCTGTGTATCAATTTATTATAATAAACCTTGATCTAATAATTTGATTCAATGTAGTATATTCGTCCTACATTATTTTGATTTTTATGAACGAGCCAGTTCAAATTGGGAAATGACCAAATAAAAAAAGTTTTCGAATAAAACTATTTATTAAAATGTTTTAATAAATTAACAATCAAAAGAATTTAGTTTATTACCTTAAAAAAATTGCAGGGTACATTTATGAGTCAAAATAATAACAGAGAGCAATGGGGCAGCCGGATCGGATTGATTCTAGCTGTGGCAGGTAATGCAATTGGGTTAGGAAATTTCCTAAGGTTTCCTGTACAAACTGCACAGAACGGAGGCGGTGCCTTCATGATACCTTACTTTATTTTCTTTTTGATTTTAGGTATTCCTCTCATGTGGATGGAATGGGGAATTGGAAGATACGGAGGAAAATTTGGCCACGGAAGTGCTCCTGGTATGTTTGACGTAATTTGGAAACATAATGCTGCAAAATATTTTGGTTCGCTTGGTTTGTTTATTTCCTTGGTAATCATGATTTATTATACTTACATAGAATCTTGGACACTTGCATTCAGTTTTTTTTCAATTAGTAAAACCTATTTCGATTTGCACTCATTTGATGCGATGAAAAGCTTTCTTTATAGCTTTCAGGGCCGTGAGGTAAGTGAGCATTTTTCAACAATTTGGCCGTCCTACTTCTTTATGCTAATAACTTTTCTAATAAACTTTTGGATTATCTATAGAGGAATTTCTAAGGGTATAGAAAAATTGGCAAAAATTGCTATGCCACTCCTATTCCTATTTGGAATAATATTAGCAATTCGAGTTCTAACAATTGGCACTCCCGATCCAGCGAATCCAGATTGGAATGCAATGAATGGACTAGCATTTATCTGGAATCCCGATTTTTCGCGGCTCGGAAGCCCCTCAGTTTGGTTGGCTGCAGCAGGACAAATATTTTTTACGTTATCTGTAGGCATGGGTACAATACAAGCTTATGCAAGTTATTTAAAGCCAAAAGATGATATTGTTTCTGCAGGATTAACAACTGCAGCAACAAATGAATTTGCAGAAGTTATTCTTGGCGGTTCAATTGCCATACCTGCCGCGGTTGCTTTTTTTGGTATTACAATGACTACTCAAATTGCCGCCGGAGGAGCATTCGATTTAGGTTTTGTTTCCATGCCATTAATATTTGAGAAAATTCCATTTGGTCCTTTTTTTGGTTTTATTTGGTTTCTTCTTTTGTTTTTTGCAGGCATTACTTCCTCAGTAGCAATGGGGCAGCCTATTGTCGCATTCCTGGAGGACGAATTCAAGTTTAGTAAACAAAAGGCAACTGCAATATTAGGAATTGTAGTTTTACTATGTGTTCAATTTGTTATTTTCTTCTTAAAATTTGGTTTTCTTGATGAAATGGATTATTGGGCAGGAACTTTCGGTTTAGCAGTGTTTGCTTTAATTGAAACTGTCTTGTTTATGTGGGTGTTTGGTGGAGAAAAAGCATGGAATGAAATGAATGAAGGAGGCAATTTTCCAATCCCAAGAGTTTTTTATTATGTAATGAAGTTTATAACACCAACCGTATTATTGATTATCCTTGTTTGGTGGTTTGTTAATGATGCTTTACCAATACTATTGCTTAAGAATGTAAATTCTGATAACATTCCGTATATATGGGGTGCACGAGCTTTAATGATTTTTTTGATGGTCGTTATTTTTGTTCTAATAAAATACGCTTGGGATAAAAAGAGACAAAGTGCTTAGCAAATTTTGTAAATAAAATTTTGACGAAAAAACTATGAAGGCATTGATATTCAATAACCTGTTTACGGTTTGTTGATGAGTAAAAAGTATACAACTTTCTCACTTTTTGAGAATATAAAAGCTATGGGACTTGTATTTGGAGATATTGGAACAAGCCCTATTTATACATTAACTGTGATTTTCACATTAACTGCTCCAACGGTTCAAAATGTAATGGGTGTATTATCATTGGTTTTTTGGGCTTTGATTATTCTTGTTAGTGTAGAATATGCATGGCTGGCAATGAGTTTAAGTACGAAGGGTGAGGGAGGTATAATTGTATTAAAAGAAATTCTTACTTCTAAGGTTAAAAGGGGAAGGAAGAGTCTATTTGCTGTTTACCTTGGTTATCTTGGAGTTTCTTTATTAATGGGTGATGGTGTAATAACGCCTGCAATTAGTATTTTGTCTGCTGTAGAGGGACTTAAGCTTTTTCCAGGTTTAGATTCCATAACTTTAGATAATATACTTTTGATCACCGCAGTTATAACCATAATACTATTTGCATTTCAGCATAAAGGTTCAGACAAAGTTTCTTCTTCCTTTGGTCCAATTATGATTCTTTGGTTTCTTGCACTTTTTATTTCAGGTATGTATTATATCGCGAAAATTCCTGGTGTTCTTTTAGCTTTTAATCCGTATTACGCAATTGAATTTATGATTAATAATGGATTATCTGGTTTTATAATATTGAGTGAAGTTATTTTGTGTGCTACTGGTGGTGAAGCCTTGTATGCTGATATGGGGCACCTAGGTGCAAAACCCATAAGGCAAGCCTGGTATTTTGTATTTGTAGCTTTAGTAATTAACTACTTTGGACAAGGAGCTTATTTACAGCTTCATGGAAAATCTGAGTTTATTCTTTTTGAGATGGTACATAGGGTTTCAGATTTTCTGTATATACCTTTTATAATTTTAGCTCTCTTTGCAACAATAATTGCTTCTCAAGCAATGATTAGCGCAGTTATGTCCCTAATTTATCAAGGTATTACAACCAGAATTTTTCCTTTGATGAAAATAAAGTACACATCTACCCATTTAAAATCACAAATTTATATTGATACAGTTAATTGGATGCTCTTAATTGCTGTACTAATAATGATTTTCCTATTCAAGAAATCCGAAAATTTAGCTGCTGCATACGGTTTAGCTGTAACAGCAACAATGACAATAAGTGCAATTTTCATGATATGGATATTCAGAGTAAGTAACATCAAAGTAAAATTATATGCATCAATTTTTGTTTTTGTAATTGATTGTTTTTTCTTACTTGCTGTATTTACTAAGATACCGCATGGAGGTTATTGGTCTATTATAATTGCCGCTGTACCATTTTTCATAATTTTGCTTTGGACAATAGGCAACAAACGTTTGCAAATTGCCTTCAGGTCTTTGTCCATGGATATTTTTCTTGAAAGTTACAATCAGATTTACCAATTGGGCAATAATATCAAAGGAACTGCTTTATATCTAACGAAAAGTTTAGAAAAAGTTCCGCCCTATGTTGTCCATTGTATGCTTCGAACAAACATAATTTATGAAGAGAATATATTCGTATCAATTTCCACGTCCGACTATCCGTATGGGATAAGTGTTACCAGTGTTAACGACATAGCACCCGGGTTGAAGGGATTGATTGTCAATTGCGGCTATATGGAATTTCTTGATATTCCCACTATTCTTAAGAATGCTGGAATTTCTGAAAAAGTTATATTTTATGGGATTGAAGAAATCACAACTAAAAGATTCTTCCTCAGAATCTATGCCTTTCTTAAAAAAATTACACCGCATTTTGTTGCCTTCTATAAATTAAATTATAGAAAATTGCATGGTGTAGCTACTAGAATTGAATTTTAATACTTAAAATTTTATACATTTATTTATATGGGACAATCACACATCCAGATTTCAATTTTAAGTATGCTCCCATTTATACTTATGCTAGGAGCGATCGCAGTTTTTCCTCTTACAGCCAATCACTTTTGGGAGAATAATAAAAACAAATTAATTGTTTCAGTAATATTGAGTATACCCGCAATTATTTTCCTTTTATTAAACGGACTATCTCATAAACTCTATGAGACAATAATCTTTGATTATATACCATTTATAATTCTTTTAGGTTCTCTTTTTATAATTACTGGCGGCATTTACCTAACCGGAGATATTGAAGCTAAGCCATCAATTAATACAACATTTCTTGGAATTGGTGCATTGCTTGCTTCTGTAATGGGTACTACGGGAGCATCAATGTTATTAATTCGACCCTTGATTTACACGAATAAGGAAAGGGAATTTAAGATACATACTATTTTATTCTTTATAGGAATTGTTGCTAATTGCGGAGGTTTGCTTACTCCTCTTGGCGACCCACCGCTATTCATGATGTATCTGCGAGGAGCTCCCTTTGTC
>JACAFC010000164.1 GCA_013388515.1 Ignavibacteriaceae bacterium
TTCCTGCTTGAATCTTATAGAAATATACTCCATTACTTAGATTTGCAGCATTAAATATTACTTCGTAAGCGCCTGGCGTTTTCGTTTCGTTTACTAGTGTTGCTACTTCATTTCCTATTGCATCATATACTTTCAATGATACGTTGGTTTCCTTTGCTATCTCATAGCTTATCTTGGTTGATGGGTTAAATGGATTGGGATAGTTTTGGCTTAGAGCAAACTTTGCCGGCACTTTAATTTCAACTTCAGCAGTTTTTGAATAGCTGTAGCTGCCATCAAAATCCAATTGTTTTAATCTATATGAATATTTACCGCTTTCAAGATTCTTATCGGTATAAGCATATGTCTGCGCTTTTTGAGTTGTACCATTACCCTGAACAAATGCAATTGTTACAAAATCTCCAGACGACTGTTTCTTCTGAACTTCGAATCCACGGTTGTTTGATTCGGTTGCAGTTGTCCAATTCAAAGTAACAGAGTTTCCACTAACAGATGCCGCAAAAGTGGCTAATTCAACTGGGACTGGGTTTCCATCATACTTTAAAATTGTACCGCTATTTCCACCAGCCCAAGCACTATTTTCTGTTGCTTCTACAACATATAACGAATTTGTTGTGTTTGAAGTTTGCGGAGTCCAAGTAAGTCCACCGTCGGTTGAGCCGGTTATCAATCCAGTGCTCCCTACAATTATGTAACCACTATTCGGCACATTGGTTACAAATCGCGGAACTGACGGAGCAATTGATGCCACTGACCAAGTGTCGCCACCGTCTGTTGTTTTAGCAACTGTTCCATCTAATGCAACTACAATACCATCAGTAGCTGAACTCATGCAAATATAATTTCCATTAGAAGTCCCCCCCACTGGCATATAACTAGATGCTGTCCAATTATATCCTTTATCTGTAGATCGATAAACACGATTTGGAGTACCGGAAGCTCCAGAATAAGCACAGAACCATACATTATCTCCATAAATATCAATAGCAACGGCAGCACCAAATTCTCCATTAGCACTATCTGCTGGTGGAAAGTTTGATTGAGGAACTCGAACCCAAGTTGTACCGCCATCTGTTGTTGTTAATAATTCCCAATTTGTTGATGGATATGGATCGGGATCGCCAACATAAAAACCATTGTTAGCATCAAAGAATCTGATTCCATCACCAAATCCGGTTGGATTATTATATTGAGTTACCCAAGAAGCTCCGCCATCTGTAGTTTTCCATATACTAACATCAGCAGAACCTCCCACTGTACCAGTTACCCATGCTGTTGATGAATCTATTGCATCTAAACCGTAATTAACTGATCCAGTGTTTGGTGAGGTTTTTACTTGCCAGGTAGTACCACCATCAACTGTGCGTAAAACTACTCCGCCATTTCCGCATGCCCAAACAACATTATCATCTACGGCTTTTATACAGCGGATGCGTTGGGTTGTGTTGCTTACCTGAGCAGTCCATTGTGAGAAAATTTGAGAACTTGAGAACAGAACAACACTAAGTACCAAAACAGATTTTAGGAAAAATTTTTTCATAGATTCTCCTTTGTTTTGTTTGATAAGTATGTTAGTTAGAGAGGGTTAAATACATTAATAAGCACTGCTTATTTTTTTTGTGAACTTAACATATAAATTTTAAGAAGTCAATCAATTTCTAAAAAATTGTGATGAAATATAAATTTTTAGGCAATTTATCACAGTCTATAAACACAGTTCGGCTCACAATGAGAACAAAATTACACTCCAAATAATCTAATGGTTAGTTAAATTTATATTTTTTAATCTGGCTTTATAATTATTAAACCAATACGTAAATTTAATGCAGTGGTAAAACAATAATTGTGCTTTCTTAGCTGACCTAATTTATGACTAGAATATTAGAAAAAGAAATAGTAAACCAGGACTGCCCGCATTGTAAGAAGCATATTTCTACTTCATGGGTATGTAAATTAGAGGCTGATAGAATTATCCGATATATTTATTTTTGCCCTAGCTGCCAAAAACCTCTCCACATTTCCAGCAAAAAAAACAATATTATAAAAAGCACCACAGACTCAAAAACATTTCAGTTATAGACTTCCTTACACCTTTCATTTATTTAAAATCATTATTTGTTAAGTTTGAGTAAATAATATTCAAAAGTTTCTCGTTCATCATAAGTGAGCGAAAGTTCTACAAGTTCATACAAACTTCCCAAAAATAGTGAGGATTTATATGCAACCACATGTAAAGCAATTCAATGTTCATCAAATTAGTTCCATCCAAGACATGCTGCTGCAATCTAATGGCCGATATAAGGATAAGCTCGCAATGGAGGATTTGACATCATATCCTATTTCAAAACTTTCATACAAGGAATTGCTTGAACACGTGCTGAGATTTGGAAATGGATTAAAAAAACTTGGGATTGAACCAAGAACACATATTTCTTTAATAGGTGAAAATCGAGTTCAGTGGGGCATAGCTTATTTGACCGCTTTAACTTTCAACCATATAATTATTCCTATTGATAAAAACCTTAGTGCAAATGAAATTCTGAATATCATCCATGAGTCAGATTCCGAAGTGATAATTTTTTCTGAAGCATTTGCCGCAATGTTAAAAGAAAGTAAAAAAGCTTTAAAGAATTTAAAATACTTTATTTCTATGGACATGCTCGGGGAAAATGAGTGGGTTTATTCCATGCCTCAATTGATTAAAGAGTCGCTGCCGGCACATATTTCTGAACTGCCAACTATAAATCCTGAGGAACCGGCAGAAATTATTTTTACTTCCGGTTCATTAGGCAGAGCAAAAGGTGTAATGCTCTCACAAAAAAATCTTGCATCTAATTTAATGAGCATGACAAAAATGATAGAAATTACAAAAGAAGATCGGTTTCTTTCTGTTTTACCAATACACCATACATATGAATGTACATGCGGTTTTTTATGCCCTTTGTATATGGGTTCATCAATTCACTATGCCCGGTCTTTAAAAACGGTAGCAGAAGATATGCAGAAGGCAAAGCCAACAATATTTTTAGGCGTACCTCTTCTTTATGATAAATTATTTAAACGAGTTATGAAGAATATTCAAGATGATAAAATAAAATCTAAAGTAGTTCCTCCTTTAATAAAAATTAGTTCACTAGCAGAAAAATTTGGGTGGAAAAGTTTACCTAAAAAACTATTTAAAGAACTTCACGAACGATTTGGCGGCTCTGTAAGATTATTTATTGTTGGAGGTGCAGCTCCCGATCCAAAAGTTGCTAAAGGACTAAGAGAGTTTGGATTTAACTTTGTTCAGGGTTATGGTTTAACAGAAACATCTCCTATACTTGCTCTTAATCAGGTAAATAATTTTAAGGATGATGCCGCTGGTATTCCTTTATCAGGAATAGAAATTAAAATAAATAATCCCACTCCTGATGGGATTGGCGAGATAGTCGCTAAAGGACCAAGTGTTATGCTGGGTTACTATAAAAACGATGCTCTTACAAAAGAAGCATTTGAAAATGGCTGGTTCAAGACAGGCGATCTTGGATATTTTGATAAGGATGGTTTTCTTCACATTGCTGGCAGAAAGAAAAACGTAATAATTGCAAAAGATGGCAAGAATGTTTTCCCTGAAGAAATTGAAGATATTTTGCATCGAAGCCCATTTGTATTAGAAGTACTTGTGATGGGAGAAAAAGATTCAAAGCACGATGAAATAATAACAGCTCAAATTGTAACAGATGCAGAAGCATTTATTGAGTACTCAAATGTGCATAATACCCCAATTACCAAAGAATTAATTCATGAAATAATAAGTAAGGAAATTGCTTTAGTAAACAAGGATCTGCCTGTATACAAGCAAATTAGAAAATTTTATATCCGCGAAAAAGAATTTGAAAAGACAACCACCCAAAAAATTAAACGGTATCTTGTAAATAAAGATTCGATGATTGAGGAAGATTAAGTAAACTGAACAAAAAAAATCCGTGCAGCAATACACTGCACGGATTTAATTTTTGCCTGCTAAAAAATTACAGGCCTAAAGATATCCCGAATACATGGTTGCCATCGAAATACTTGGCATAACGATATGCATAATCAACCTTAACCGATATGCTCTCGAAAGAGTAATCAATTCCTACACCGCCTGTAAAACCATAAATGTAAGAATCTTCGAAAGCTTGTTCCGGAGCAAACGTATATCCGCCTCTTAGGAAGAACATGTTATTATAACCGTACTCAAGACCAACTTTATACTCATCATCAGAAAAGTTGTTGTTCTTGAATGAAGTTGTAATAAGTAACGTATTCATATCATCTAAAAGCTGCGGCTTATAGCCAAGTCCAAGTTCAAATGTAGAAGGCAATTCAAACGGTGCTGAATTAATTTGAACCAAACCTGGAGGACGATTATAGCCAGTTATTTCTGCTTCTTGCAGCAAACCTGAGCCGGTGAATTGCATTTGAGGACCGACGTTTTTCATAACAACACCAAAGCTCAATCCATTTATTGAAGCAAGGTTATCATAAACAACACCAACATCAAACGCCATTCCGGTAGCGCTAACGTCACCTAGTGTTTCGGTAACTAAGTTTGCAGTAAGACCTACTGAAATTCTTTCAGTTAACTGACGTGCATATGACACGCCAGCAACTAGCATTTGCGGTGCAAAAGTTTTTCCAGTACCATCAGGATCTTGAGTAGTGGTAACAAGAATGTCGCCAACAGAAAGAGATTTAATGCCAAAGGATATTACACCAAATCCTTCAAAGTTGGCAGATACAGCACCATACTCAACTCCGATGTCTGCAATGTAATCCATATGAGAGAACATAACATTTGCAGAATTAATGTTTTTTGAAGTTCCAGCTGGATTCCAGTAAAGTGCTTCAATACCAGTAGAAGTTGCAACATTACCGCCAGCCATAGCCATACCTCGAACACCAACGGGAATAAGAAGCTGAGCAGCTCCTCCAGTACCGGTTCGGTTGCCTCCACCGGCATAGATACAATCTACTGCAAACAGCAATGTGATTGCAAGTATTATAAATCTAAAATTATTTTTCATTTTTACTCCTTGAGTTTAAACTTCTTATTAATTAAAATCTATCAAGAATCTGTTGTTCTTGAATGATAGCTAATTTCAATATTTTCGTTTTGCCAACTTCGGGCATATCGATGTAAGCGATATAAAGTCCGCTTGCAACCGGTAAGCCGGAATTGTTTGCAAGATCCCATCTTTCAAATTGTGATGTTGAGTTCTTGTCAATTTCTCTAACCAGAACACCAGCTAAATTATAAATTCTAATTGTAGCCTTTGTTGGTAAATGGCTAAACGTTACAAAACGATTATACTTGTTAAGCTCTTCAGAGTTTGCTCCATAATATGGATTCGGGAATACATTAACCTTATCAACATCCTTTTTGGCAAGTTCATTACTGCTAACAGGAGCTGGTGAAGTAAATGAGAATACGTCACTATTTGCTGCATTTGGTTTTGTTGATGTAATACGGAAAATTGTACCAGTTTCAGGCAAATCAGCATTGTAAGGTGGAGCAGTTCCTCCATTCCAATTTACTAATACCATTCTAGCCATAACTTCATGATCATTCCCGCCATCATAAGTTTGAGCTTGCATTTTTGCTTGTGCATCAAGATATCCTGCTTGACCAGGGGCTGAATTTTCAGGCATTACCCAGTATATCCAGTCTGTATATGGATCATTCTCTGCACTAGATGCAGTATGATCATAAGTACCAAATTGTTTAGCACCTGGTGCACCCATATTAAAAGCACCGTTAGCATCATCATCAAGCAGCCATGGAATCATTCTCACGTCATCACTTGCATCATTTGGGGTATTGATTCCGATATTCCATAATTCAAATGGAACTGCAAATGATAGTGTTCCGGTATTGAAAGCATCATATGCCCAACCACCGGCTGCAGTAAATCTGATTTCGAAATCATAAGGAATTATACTTGGCCAGTTGGCTCCATCGCGAGTAGTTCTGCTCAAGAATGCTGAATATAAACCTCTTGAGCCATTATCTGCGGTATGAATTCCCCAACGAGAATTATTGGTTGATTGTTGAACACCAGCAGCTGGGTTACCTGCTCCAGGCCCATCATGCGGAGTTGGGAACTCAGCAAAAGCAAATGCACCCGGTTCTGGTGTAGCTAATGGCCCAGCACCGTTTGCTACTACTGAAAACAATTTGAAATCATTTGGAGCGCCAATAACTTTAACTTGAATACCATCAACTATAGGTGAAAGATCATCAGCCGCCTGATTAGTTTGATTTGAGAGTACCCTTACGCCATCTGATCTATCTAGATGCCAAACTATATTGCCGCCTACATCTTCAAATTTAACCGTGTATGTTAAACCTGTAAGTTTTGTAGGATCAACAACCATAGGGTAAACAAATCCATCGCTTGAACCTCCAACTCGTACTGCTGCTAAGGTATCCTGGAATTGTGCACCAAGCGTAACACCCGGATTTAGGCTTGAAGGAACAACAGTAATAACAGTTAGAGGGTTTTCCAAATTATTTGGAACAGCTTGAGGATCTGAGTTATAGCTGTAAGATGTAACCGCATAGTAATATCTTATACCATTTATTAATGGTGTTCCACCATTAAGTTCATCATTTTTAATGCTTATAAATCTCTTTATTCCAGTATCATTTCCAAATTGTCTAACACCTTTTGCAACAACACCAGTGTTAGCATCAAAGAAGAAATCTTCAATTTTTCCAATACCGTCAACAATATCATAAGTGGCTATGCGTTTTCCTTGAGTAACATCGGAAGAGGCAGAAGGAAGCTGATAGACATTGTATCCTTGGAATTTGTAACCTTTAGAATCAGCAGTTTCAGTAGCATTAACTTTGCTCTGATTCTCACCCCAATCAAGGATGATTTCTCTATCTAATTCAACCACATTGATCTCAGGTGCTGGAGGAGCAACTGGCAAATTGAAAAAGTTATCGTATGCTAACTGTGCTTGTTGATCATAGAATTTTAACAATCCAATTGCAGATAGACGATCTGTTCCTGGGATAGCACCCGCACAGATTTCTGCAACTACTACTTCTTGTGTATCGCCAGGTGCCATTTGGAACGGTCCTGAGGCAGATCCAATTCGTCTATCACCAGCAGGAATTAATTGCCCGTCAATCCAGCCTGTACGAGTTTGAGGATCGCCGGATAATACATAAGTTGTTGGTTGATTTGTGTTAGGATCAACAAAGTACTGTCCAGTTAATCCTATTTTACCTTGCATAAAATTATAGAATTGTGTAGAACCTTGAGGGGCACCCAAGGTAGGGTCAGTAACGCTAGCATCGCCTCTTGCAAAATAGTAGAAAGCAGTCATTGGTAAATTAAATTTACCAGGACCAACTACTTTGCCGTCAAAAATTCCATAATCCGAAGCATCGTCTACACCATTTTTATTTCTATCTTGACCAGCTACACCAGTTAATAATGGTCCTTGAAAAAAGTCAAAACCAACTGCTGGAGGAGGAAGCGGCTTATATGTATCATCACTTGCATTTGCATTATAAACGTAGCCTAAGCTTAATGAAGTATCGCATCCAGCAAAATCATCTGTTGCGTTACCAAGGTCAACATCTGACCACATTGAAACGTACATGCTATCAAAAGTAACATTACTCTTATTAATGATTTTGTACTTTCTAAAGAACATGTTGCCAAGTGCACCGGTTTGAGCATAAGCCCAAATAGTTGCCTGCATCTCTATTCCAAGAGGATTAGTTCCATAAATGTACGTGGCTTTAGTGGGGTCTTGATCGTTAGCGACAAACCAAACTGTTTGATCGGCACCTTTAACACCAGGAACATCTATGGTTGGTTCATAAATTCCATTTCCATTTTTATCATCGAATGGAGCTCCATCAGCAACCGGCCATTCGTTCCAGTCCGTTTCGTATTGTGCTCTTAAAGCAGATTCTGACTGTCCCTCTTCATTAGCAGCTACTGAAAGATCAACTGCTGGTCCGCCGGGATAAACATCTGGTCGAACTCTGTAAATCCTGTTTTTGGGTAAGTCGGGGCTTTCTGCCACACCGGGAGAAATAATTTTACCTGCTTGAATACCTTGACGGTAAGTTGAACCGCCAACTCGTACTTGAGGATCGCCGGCAACGTATGCTCCCCAAATAAAACCGGATTCGAAAACCGCAGTTTTACCGCTTCCTTTTGGGAAAATCACGCCGGAGTTGCCATCAGGTGTAATGTCGGAGTTTCCGTCGTTATAAATTTGCGTTGAAACATTATTAATGTTAAGAAACGTTCTAACAGGGGTTCCCTGAGTTTTACTTAACTCTTTAAGATCTTTCTTATTGCCATCGGCAGCATATCCAAGCAAAGATACACTGATAAAAAAGAGGAATAAGAATTTTAAAGTTTTTGAATTCATATTTTTTAATCTCCTATTCTTTTTGAAATATTCTGTCAATTTCAGTTTAGTATTCAAGACGAATTCCTAATCTTATTTGACGTGGAGTGCCATAGAACAAAGGCTGTGTTGTTATAGGTGCACCTTGTGCAGCTGACTGCCATTGTTCATAGTAGTCAATATTTATTGCACGATAAAGTGCTGCATATTCAGCACCATATGTTTCAACTAATTTTCCACCAAGTGCAGGATCACTTATATAACCATCATCTGTTGTTGAACCGGTTCTTAGGAATACGTTCTCTATATTCTTTGTGTTGAAGAGATTGATTACATGAACGTAAATATTTGCATTAAGTTTTTCAAAAATGTTGATGGTTTTATCTAAGCGCAAATCAAATTGGAAAACCCAAGGTGTAGTTGAACTATTTAGAGCTTCGAGCGGTGATCTGTCGCGAGCATCGCCTTCCAAATCGGCACCACCCTTACCAATAGTAAATGGGTGACCACTGTTAAAAGTAAGTAACCCTGAAACACCAAACTCACTAAGAACAGAAGGTCCATCATCCTTTCCGAAACGGTAATCAAGATTAAGATTTCCTCTAAATGAGTTGTTAAATTCCAGAGGAGATATATATTGTGGTTTAAATATAGTAACACCATCTAGAGGTGCGCCTACAATACCACGTGCAGAATTCGGGAATGAACCCGTACCCTGAGCATCCTGGAAAGTTACGCTGGCATTAACCTGGAACCTGTTGGTTCTTCTCATATTAAATGCAAGCTCTACACCTTTCGTGGTAGCAAAGTCTCCATTTTTAAGAATATTATAAGATTTAAAAGGAGAAGTGGGATCTGTGCTTTGTTTATCGAAAACAACCTGGTCCTGTATGTCTTTATAGAAACCAGTAATATCAAAAGAAGCAATTTCACCTATTTGCTGTGTAAACCCAATTTCATATTGAGTAGTTCTCGTAGGTTGAATGTTAAATCCAAATGGTGCGGTAATTTCAAAACCGCCTCTTAAATTGTACGCTGTTGCAAACATACCATTATACATGTCTCGCAATCTTGTTTGCTGTACAAATTTTCCAAATTGGGCATGGAAAACTGTTTGATCTGTAACAGGGAAAGATAAACCTAAACGCGGACTTACTGACTGGAATGTAGGAACTTCCTTCCAACCATCAAGAATAATTTCGCCAGTATTATAATTGATTGATAACTCCGGACGAGTAGGATCCAAAAATTCTAAGTTATCAACTTTAATATAATCGTAACGTAAACCAATATTAATTATAAGGTCATTGTATTCAATTTTATCTTGAACATAGAAAGCAGCAAATACCGGTTTTTTAGCACCCATAATAGGATCATCACCGCCGATTTCATTACCGTCAAGATCGTAACCGTAATTATTTATACCACGACCAATATAAACTTGATCGCGGGTTATTTTGGCAGGGTCGCCTGCTGGTAAAATTTCATTCTGATAAACCAATTGAGATAGAGCCATCAATGCCTCGTTGCCCCATGAGTAATTCCTGATAGTGAGCAGTTGATATTCTCCACCAATTTTTACTGAATGTTCTTTCCCAATTTGTGTAGATAGTGCTGCAGAGAGATTTATTCTTTCTCTCTTAAATTTTTGATAGTTTGAAGTAACATCACCAGGAGCATTAAATGAAAAACCCATGATGTTGTATCTTGTAGGTCTCTCAAATCTACCGTAGTTGTCGCCGGGAGCTTTAGTCCAATAAACACCAACGCCTGCATTAGCAATACTATCGCCATAACCTAAATAGTTATCCTTTAATAAAGGATCATAAGATTTAAAGGTGTTAAATGAATAACCTCCGGTTAATTCATAAAAAGTTGTTGGATTAAGAATGTGTGTTACCTTTAAACTAGCAGCTCCATCGGTTTGGTCCTGATTCTGAACTCTGTCTAAATTAAGCATATTAGCAATGTTGCCAACAGTTCTACCAGTCCATGGATAGTAAGTTTTATTTGTGGTATAAGACCCAACTAATCTGAAGAGAAGTGGATTAAAATCAAGACTTAAAGTACCGGTACCGGAATATTGTTCTAGTGAATTTTTATAAATAGCGCCTGCTGGGTAAGTAAAATCTATAGTATCACCTGTTGTTGGATCACCAATCCTACCCAAGTTAATACCTGGATATGGTTGAGGTGTTTGGTCATTTTGGTACTGGTAATTAAATAAACCAAAGAATTTAATTCTTTTATCAAGTACCGGTCCGCTTATAGTTCCTGTAAATTCATTATATCCATACCAGTAAGTTCCGAGTCTTTTCTTTCCATCAAATCTATCATCTTTACTTTTAAAAGTAATATTGTCGGTGATATATTCAACACTAGCTTTTAAATCTGGTGTACCGGATTTTACTTGGGTATAAACAATACCGGCGTTAGCTCCACCATATTCTGCTGTATATCCACCAGATTGTACCTGAACTTCTTCTATAGCATCCTGAACAATTGTAATTGCACGACCACCAACAACTGGATCGGTAATGGAAGCTCCTTCAAGGTAGAAGCCGACTTCATCTTGTCTTCCACCGCGTACAAATAAAGTATTATCTTGGAGGACAACACCAGGTGTTAATGCCAAAATATTATTCAATCCTCTAACAGGCAAAGCTTCTAAAACATCACTTGTAGTAATACGACTTGCGTTTGTAGAGCTTTTAATAATCAGAGGTTTTTCTGCAACAACATTAACCTGCTGAAGTTCAATACCTTCCCCGGGAAGCTGAAAATTCAACTCGGTAGTAAGATCTGCATTGACTCGAATGTTTGAATAGGTTACTGTTTGATAACCTACGAATGAAGCTCTTACTTGGTAGGTACCTGCTTCAAGATTTGTAATGGTATAGTTACCGTTTACATCCGTAGCTGAACCAAAAGAAGTACCTAATACTAAAACGTTTGCTCCTATAAGGGGCTCGTTCGAGGTCAGGTCTGTTACTTTACCTTTAATTTTGCCCACCGTTCCGGCAAAAGCTAAGTAAGGAAGTAACACGAAAAAGAGAAGAACAATAAAATGTTTCTTCATATCTCTCTCCTTATATAAAGTTAGTGATTGTTTATGTATTTTGACTCTTAGAAGAAGAGCGTTGCCCGCCCGCCTTCTTCTTTTTTTTGCTGATAAAAAAAGCCAACCAGCGATAGTTGTTTGCTACCAGCTTAAAATTGAAGAATAAACTCTTAGGAATGACTTTTATATGAAAAGTGTATCAAATTGCGCTAAGATTTATTCTCCGTTTGTTAATAATGTTAATTATTTAACTCTGTAACTGTAATATTAAGATTTAAAAATATAACAGTCAACGTGTATTTTCTTTTACATATTAACTAGCAACCCTACCCGATTTATCAACAAATTTGCGATAAATCAGCAATGCGAATGCTGCAGTTAACCCTATTGCGGCAAAGTAGTACCATATCATGTACGCTTGACTATATGCAGATTTCGCCTGTTCAGCAGTTAATGTTGCTGGATCTGGAGCATAAGCAGTAAGAAGATAACCGGAAAGTCCGAAGCCGAGAATCGATGAGAAAAACGAATGAAGATGTGAAAATCCTAAATATAAGCCCTCTTCCCCCTTTGGAGCTTGTAGAGAAAAATACTCCAAATATCGCGGAGAAATAAAACATTCTGCTAAACCTTGTACAACTATTCCTAGAATCATCATTAATGTAATTGGATGCAATGAAAACATTCCGAAAATAGAAA
>JACAFC010000158.1 GCA_013388515.1 Ignavibacteriaceae bacterium
ACTAAAAAATATCGGGCAAGGAGGAACGAACACGAGCGGATTTTCAGCTTTTGTTGCTGGCTTTAGTGATGGGAGCGGTAATTTTGGTGACTTAGGTTCTTACGGAAACTTTTGGAGTTCAACGAATTATAACGAACAAAAAGCAAGATACATGTGGGTGTGGAAATATGCTGGTACAATTTCCTTAAGTCAATACGATAAAGTATCAGGTTTCAGTGTTCGCTGTCTAAAGGATTAAAGAAAAAATTGCAAAATCGTAAATGATTATGTCTTATGAATCATACGAGGTAAAAATGAGAACTAAAAATTTAATCTTGTTTTTAAGCATAATTGCATTACTATCCATACAATTGAATGCCCAAAACACCAACCCCGAAGTTACAAACGTTGCCTTCAGCATATCGGGAACAACAGTAACCGTAACCTATGATGTTACTGATGCAGAGCAAGATGTGTTTACCATAATTATGTTAGTGTCAAGTGACGGAGGAAGCACATGGGATTATGATTATGGAGAAGCAGATGGTGATATAGGAGGGGGAGTAACTGAAGGAACAAATAAGACAATAACGTGGACGTATGAAGGTGAGTATGACCCCGATTTCAAGATAAGGATATATGCGAATGATGAAACTGCAGACGGTGATAATTGCGGAAAAGTATATTATGAAGGTGGACCAAATAGTGATGGCGGTGGGGCATATTACAACACAATACAAATAGGCACACAATGCTGGCTGAAAGAAAATCTTAATGCAGGCCTTATGAGACTTAGTAGCCAAAATAGTAGCAATAATGGGATTATCGAAAAATATTGTTACAATGATATTGAGTCTGGTTGTATGGATGGTGGTTATTATCGTTGGAATGAAGCAATGCAATATGTAACAAATGAAGAAGCATAGGGTATCTGTCCATCCGGTTGGCATATACCAACAAACTATGAATTTCAATTGTTAGGTCAAGCAGTTGAACAAAATAGTAATGCATTTAAGAAAGTTGGTGTTGGTAGTGCTACCGGAGTTGGCACCAATACTAGTGGATTTTCAGGAACACTTCGGGGAAGCCAATATTCCCTTACTCACTGGCATAACAGGGGTGCTCTGTCCTATTTCTGGAGTTCAACTGAAGGATATGGTGGTTATGCAGATTGTGCTAAAAATATGATTTACAAAGTTGAAGATAATTACTTAGGTATAGGTGCTTTACATACCAAAATAAATGGTAAAAGTATTCGTTGCATAAAAGATTGACGTTATTAAAACCTTCGAGGTTTCCCACCTAAGGCAGGTAGGGTAACCTCGTAGGTTTAGTTAAGTTTATTATTTTGGGAGTATGAAAATTTCAATTTTACCTATTTTAATAATTTGTTGGTTTATTAGCTCATTCCCTCAAACAATTTCAGTAAAAGTAAGAAATTTAGAAGAGACAAAAGCCATTCTATTCTCGTTACAAGGGGAGAAATTATCAACCGTTGACACTATTAGTTCAGTTAGGCATGGTGAATTTCTTTTTTCACTAAAAGACAAACATCCGGGATTCTATCGTGTACAATTCTCCAAAACAAAATCTTTGGATTTTCTCTACGATGGTGACGACATTGTTTTAGAAACAGATACTAAAAACATTTTTGACAGTCTGAGGGTTGTGAAATCAGAATCGAACAAGATTTATTACGATTTTGTAAAGATGAATAGAGCATACAAAACCAAAACAGAGTTACTTCAGCTAATACTTTCTCGCTATCCTGAAGATGATGACTACTATCAAAACACAAAAGAAAAGCTTGTTCAAGTTCAAGAAGATTATTTGAATTTTGTTAACCTTACTTCACAAGTCATTTCCAATTCATTTATAGCAAGATATGTTAGGTCATCACAGCTTCCGGTAGTTGATATTGAAATACCATTCGATAAACAATTGGTATATCTTAAAACTCACGCGTTGGCCAATGTTAATTTTTATGATTCAGATTTGATTTATTCAGATGCTTTCACCAATAAAACGATAGAGTATTTAACATACTACCGTAATCCACAACTACCTTTGGAGTTGCTTGAAAAAGAATTTAATTCAGCAGTTGATTCAATTTTAAATAAGGCAAAGGTGAATACTATTGTTTACCAGCATGTAGTTGAGTATTTGCTGGATGGCTTTAAGAAATTCGGTTTTGATCATGTGCTTAACTACATAGTAGAGAATTATGTAATCAAAGATGAATTATGCTTAGATCAGACTCTTACTAAGGCATTAGATAAAAGGATTGAACAATCAAAAAGATTTAAAGTTGGAACTGTAGTACCAAACATCGTTGGTAAAGGTGCGAGAGATAGGATGATAGAATTGCAAAAACTTGATGTTGAAAAAGTACTAATAATATTTTATGCAAGCTGGTGTCCGCATTGTAAAACCTTGCTCCCACAAGTTTACAAAGTTTATAAAGAACAAAAAGAAAAGAAGTTTGAGGTTATTGCAATATCGATAGATACTTCAAAAACTGATTGGCAGGATTTCGTAAAGAATGAAGGATTGAATGATTGGATAAACA
>JACAFC010000131.1 GCA_013388515.1 Ignavibacteriaceae bacterium
TGTAGTTTTAGAAATGAGATATCCTTTAAATAAAACTGATTATGAGAAAGTTTTAGAAGTGATTTTTACAAACAGGTAAAATATTGTTTGTAGGGACACAATGCATTGTGTCCCTACAATTTCATTTTGATTCTGCGCCTTCTTCATTCGACATAAATTGTTCAACCATTTTTACATCCTCCTCGCTGCCCATAAATACAGGAGTGCGCTCGTGAAGAGACTCAGGCTGAATTTCTAATATGCGTTTCTTTCCATCTGTGGCTCTTCCACCAGCTGCTTCAATTATAAAAGCAATCGGATTGCACTCATACATCAAGCGAAGTTTACCTTTTGGATTTCTAGAATCGGCCGGATACATAAATATTCCGCCATATAATAAATTACGGTGATTATCTGCAACCATTGAACCAATGTAACGCGATGAATATGGTCTATCAGTTGATTGATCCTCTTCCTGTAAATACTTTATGTATTTTTTTAATCCAGGATGCCAATACTTGTAGTTGCCTTCGTTAATACTATAGATCTTAGACTTCTTGGGAATTTGAATATTCTCGTGGGAGAGTAAAAACTCACCAAAAGCCGGATCAAGTGTAAAGCCGTGAACTCCATGACCAGCAGTGTACACCAGTATTGTGCTTGAACCATAAACAACGTAACCTGCCGCAACCTGGTTGAGTCCCTTCTGGAGACAATCTTCGAGTGTACCAGGTTTTCCATCGGGGGAAATTCTTTTATAAATAGAAAAGATCGTACCTATACTAATGTTGGCATCAATGTTAGAAGATCCGTCAAGCGGATCAAACAGAAGCACATACTTTCCAATTCTGAATCTATTTGGAATGTGAATAATGTCCTCTTCTTCCTCGGAAGCCATTACACACAAGTGCCCGCCATGATCCATTGCCCTGATAAGCATATCGTGAGCATAAATGTCTAGTTTTTTAACTTGCTCGCCATGAACATTGCTGTCGCCTGTAAATCCCAAAATATCTGCAAGCCCTGCTTTATTAACTTCCAAGGAAATGACTTTAGCAGCCAGCGATAGGTCAGATAGTAATTTTGAAAGTTCGCCCGTTGCTTCGGGGTGCAATTGTTCGCCTTCAATAATATGGCGGCCAAGGGTCATAAATTTTAATTTTGGCATTTTATTCTCCCTATAATAATAAAGTTGTTATCCGGCTTTAGAAATTTCTTGACCTTTAAATTGCAGTTGGTAAAGTTTATAATAAATTCCTCTATTAGCCAACAGCTCTTGATGAGTTCCTGTTTCTCTAATTTCACCTTTATGTAATACTATTATTTTGTTTGCATCCTGAATTGTTGATAAACGATGAGCTATAACAATTGCTGTTCTTCCAGCAAGCAATTTTTTTATAGCTTCCTGAATTAAAATTTCAGTTTCCGTATCAACACTTGAAGTAGCTTCATCTAAAATTAATATTTGAGGATTGTAAGCAAGTGCACGTGCAAAAGAAATTAGCTGCTTTTGTCCCACGCTTAATGTTGCTCCCCTCTCCTTAACTATCGCATCATACTTTTGTGGAAGATTTTCTATGAATTTATCTGCACCAACAATTTTAGCTGCTTCAATAATTTTTTCTTTTGAGATTTGTCCATTCGACATGCTGATATTTGATTCTATGGTTCCGGAAAAGAGAAAAACATCCTGTAAAACCATTGAGATATATTTTCTTAATTCACGTTTATCAACTTCCCTAATGTCAATTCCATCTACTGTTATGGAACCTTTGTTGATGTCATAAAATCTTGAAAGAATGTTAATAATGCTGCTTTTACCCGCCCCGGTTGCACCAACTATAGCTGCTGTTTCTCCTGGATTTATTTTAAAAGAAACATTCTTGAGAACATATTCATCTTCGTTATAAGCGAACCAAACATTCTTAAACTCAATTTCTCCTTTCACATTTCCCAGCGCTTTTAGGTTAACGGGATTAGATATAAAAGTTTTGTTATCAAGCAGCTTAAAAATTCTTTCTGAAGATGCCATCGCTGTTTGCATTATATTATACTTTTCCGATAAATCGCGAATCGGCCGGAAAAACATTTCAGTGTATTGAATAAAAGCGAATAATACACCTAAAGTTAAAGTGTTTTGCATTATTTCTCCGCCGCCGTACCAGATAATTAAGCCAATTGCAATGGAACTTAAAAATTCAACTCCAGGATAAAATATTGCATAGTAAAAAATTGATTTGATGTTAGCTTCACGATAATCGCTGTTTATTTTGGAAAATTTATCAAGCTCGTCTTTTTGCTTGTTAAAGATCTGAACTACATTCATACCTGTTATATGTTCTTGCATGTAAGAGTTTAATCTTGCTAAATGAAGCCGAACATCTCTGTATGAGTCACGAACTTTTCTTCTGAATAAAAATGTTCCATAGATTAGAACAGGAATAACGGATAAAGTAACAAGTGTTAAGTGAAAATCCATAAAAAACATGAATACAAGAATCCAAATAATTATGAACACATCACTGAATACCATTACAATTCCGGAGGAAAATAATTCGTTCAGCGATTCAACATCGTTTGTAGTTCGTGTGACTAATCTTCCAATTGGGGTTTTGTCAAAAAATTTTAATGCAAGATTTTGTATGTGCCGAAATATCTGCATGCGAAGATCAAAAATAGTTTTTTGACCAAGATACTGAGTATAATAAGTTAAAAAGTATTGGATTGCTGCTTGAAACAGAAGCGAGCCAAAAAGCAATAAGCTAACAACTAACAATCCGTTGTAGTTTGAGTTAGCTATGTGATTATCAACCGCAATTTTAGTTAGGTATGGACGAATAGGTCCTAATGCTGCAACAACTACATTTAGTAAAATTGCGAAGAAAACATACTTCTTATATGGTTTTACATATTTCAGCAAACGCTTCATCAAGCGTGAGTCGTACGCTTTACCTAATACTTCGTCTTCACTTTTGTAATCTTGGCTCATGAACTATTTTTCATCGAAATAAATTTTTATCATTTTTTTATTTACTTAAAATTTCTTTGTGAAACTTCGAGACTTAGCGACTAAGTGGCTAATGATTTTAATGAGTAGAGAGTTCATGCCACAAAGTCTCGAAGTTACAAAGCAACACAGTAAGCTCATTTTTGACCCATCAATATTCTAATTTAATTCTTCCAACTCTTTTTCAAGAAGCTGCTTAAAGTGCAAGTCAGCATAAATTCCATTAAATGCGATTAGTTCTTCATGTGTACCTTGTTCGGCAATTTTGCCTTTGTCGAGTACAATGATTTTGTCAGCATCCTTAACAGTTGAAACTCTATGGCTTATGATGATGCTTGTTCTGTTTTTCATATAGTTTTTTAAGCTGGTCAAAATTTCTTCTTCAGTGTGAGTATCAACTGCAGAGAACGAATCATCTAGTATTAAAATTTTTGGATCAATAACCAATGCTCTTGCGATACTTGCGCGCTGTTTTTGGCCGCCAGAAAAAGTAATTCCTCTTTCACCAACAATAGTATCATAACCTTGGGGAAAAGAATCAACATCTTTATCAAATGCAGCTATCTTGGATGCAGTAATTACTTTCTCGATATCTGTTTCCCTTAAACCATATGAAATATTATTCGCTGCAGTGTCGGAAAATAAAAATGACTCCTGCGGAACCAAACCAATGTTAGTTCTTAATGTATCCAATGGAATCTTTCTAACATCAATTCCATCTATTAGAACTTGTCCTTCAACTGCATCATAAAGCCGGGGAATAAGATTTATAAAAGTAGTTTTTCCTGAACCTGTATAGCCCATAATTGCAAGTGTGGTACCTTTAGGAATTTTAAGATTTATATTTTCCAGTACAAATGGCAAATGTTCTGAGTACTTAAAAGATACATTTTTAAACTCTACAGCACCTTCCAAACTTTTAAGTGAAGTTAGATTTTCACGATTATCCTCTATCTCATTTGGTTCGGCAAAAATTTTGTTTAGCCGTTTCATACTTGCCTCTGCCTGCTGAATAATGTTAAGTACCCAGCCAAAAGCAATCATCGGCCAAATCAATATGTTTAGATAAGCTATGAAAGCAGTTATTTCACCTAAAGTAAGTTCATTTGAAATTACTTTGCTGCCGCCAAGCCAAATAACAATAATTATTGAGAGTCCAGTTATAATGAAAAGTATAGGATGAATAATAGCCTGATACTTTATCATATTCATATTTCTTTGGAGATATTCTTGGCTTAATTTTTTGAACCCCTCTATCTCGCTTTCTTCGCGTACGTATGACTTTACCACACGAATTCCCGAAAAATTTTCTTGAGCTTTTGTTGTTAAATCTGAAAATTTTTCTTGAATGAGTGTATATTTTTCATGAATCACTTTACCAACTTTATAAACTAATACAGAAAGTAATGGCAGCGGGAGAAGAGAGTAAATTGTTAACCCAAAATCCAATGAAAACATTATAACTATAACCATCACAAGCCGAATTCCAGTATCGATTGAATACATAACTGCCGGACCAATAAACATCCTAACTGAATTAATGTCGTTAGTAGCGTGAGCCATAATGTTGCCGGTAGAATTATTCTGAAAATATTTTAATGGAAGGCGTTGTATCTTTTGCCAGAAATCGAATCTTAAATCATACTCAATCTCTCTGGAAACAACAATTATTGTTTGTCGAATGTAGTAGCGAAATAATCCTGAAATAAGAGAAGTAATAACAATTAAAAGAGCATAGTATAACAGTTTTTCAGTCGTAATTCTTTCTTGCAAAATGTTTATGGCATCCTTTATTAAAATGGGCACATAAACCATCCCAATGTTGGAAAGAATTATAAAAATTATTCCCCATGCGAGCTTAGATTTATAACGAACGAAATATTTTTTTAAAGTTTTTAAGTTTCGCATCTCAAGTGTTTATGGTTCATGTTATATGTGGAAATCAGAACAACTCATCTGTATTAGCTGAAGCCCGATTTAATGGAAGACTTAATAACTCCAACCTTAAAGCTGGGGTTAATCTGATAAAAATGAATATTTGACCTTTAGTCCACTATCATAATGAATTTAGTTCAGCTTTTGATTGCTGGTTGCTGTTAGTATTCAAAATTTATTAGAAAATTGTTTTGGACGTATTTTAAAAGCTAAATAAAAATTTTGAATAAGGCAGAATGAAATTCTCAATCAATAATGTTGAATCCCGTGTACTTTTGAAGCACTTTCGGAACTATAATCTTTCCTTCGGGAGTTTGATAGTTTTCCAACAAGGAAACCATTAATCTGCTGGTTGCTAACCCAGAGCCATTTAATGTGTGAACAAATTCTGGTTTTTTGGTAGACTCATTTCTGAATCTAATGTTTGCACGCCTTGCTTGAAAGTCTCCAAATGTGCTGCATGATGATGCTTCGAGCCAGCGTTTTTCAGCAGGTGACCAAGTTTCTATGTCATAGCATTTTGCGGCAGAGAAACTTAAGTCGCCTGAACATAACATCAATATTCTGTAAGGAATTTGAAGCGCTTTAAGAATGTCTTCAGCATCATTAACTAAATTTTCCAATTCATTAAGTGAAGTCTCAGGCCTAACAAACTTTACCATTTCAA
>JACAFC010000142.1 GCA_013388515.1 Ignavibacteriaceae bacterium
AGCTTTCTGTCAGTAACATCCATTACAGTTGAGAGTATTAGATTATTTTCAGGTATAGGAATGCTTTTAACAGAAACAAATCTTATTTCCTTTCCAGACTTAGTAATTGGGATATCTTCCCAGTGCATACGATTTGGATCACCGCTTTCAACATCAGCAATCATTTTTCTTTTCATTATTTGTCTCAATGCTTCATCTTCAAATACTGTATCCCATATTTTACTTTGATCACGAAGTGCTTCCGCCGGTGCATCAAAAAACTTTGAGTAATTATTATTCATGTACTTAAACGGCTTGGTTGAATCTGTGGAATTTACAGAAATACCAACTGGAAGGTTGTCTAGTATACTCCTAACAATAATTTCATTTTTCTGAATGATTTTTTGTGTTTCACGAATTTTTGATTGGTCTTGAAATACAATGACAGCACCATCAATTTCATTTTTTTCATTCCTAATGGTTGCTACACTTTCAGAAATAGGTGTTTCGGTTCCATTTTTTGAAACTAGTAAAATTTGGTCAGCTAATTCAAAATCTGACCCATGGCTTAAAATTCTCTGAACCGGATCTTGAATACCTACTCGATTTTCTTCGTTAATAATTTTAAAAACATCTTCGAGCGGTTTATTTATCGCATCTTTTTCCTTCCATCCAGTTAATCTTTCCGCTGTTAAATTTAGATGCTTAACTTTAGAATTAATATCTGTTACAATAACAGCATCACCAATACTATACAGAGTTGTTCTAAATTTTTCCTGCTCCTCCCACAGTTTCTTAAAAACTGTATTTTGCCTTTGATAATAGATGGAAATCAGTCCAATAAGAATAAGTATTAAAAGTAACCCGGCGATAAGCGCTATTATAGATTGTCTAAAATTAAGCTCAGCATAAATTTCGCTTCTGTCCATTTTTACAACCACAAACCAATTTGTTCCGGGCACAGAATTTAGATAAGCTAAAACTTCCACTCCCCTGTAATCAACTCCTTCAAAAATGCCTATCCTGCCAGATGCCGCCTGAACAGCAGGCAAATCTTTCCTACTTAACGGCAAACGAAACTTTAAAGCTGTATTCTTCTGATGACGAAGTTCGTTTAAGAATAAAACGCTATCACCGTCTTTCCGGATCAAAATACTTTCTGCACTTTTACTTGAATAAGGCCAAGTTTTAATTAATGGATAGAGATAAACTGAAGGATCAACGCGAAAGACTAAGTTTGCTATGATTAATCCCTTATTATAGATTGGAGCTAAAATGTCGTAATGAATTTTGTTATGAGTTGGGCAGTAGTAAAAATCTGAATAAGTTAAATTATTCTTTTCTTGTGCTTCTAATATTTTTCCTTTTGTGATTGGATCTAATTTTTCTAGATTATCAATAGCAGCGCACAATAATTCAGCATTTGTAGATGCAAGGAAAATATTTTCATATTCATAATTTTTTCTAGTGATTTCCAATTGTTCAATAATATTCTTTAAAGATTTATCATCATTCCGATTATTAAGCCACGCAGCCACCATATTTACAAAAACCGGTGAGGTTGACATGATTTTAACATCACCAGTTCTTTCAAAATGCCATTGCGTAAACTGTCCTATTTTTAACTTGCTTATGGCTTCAAGATCATTTTGTTTTTCATGTTTTATATCTTCAGAAGAAATTGTGTAGTATAGATAAGCTAATAAAATTATTATGAGAATAAGAACTGAGCTAAGAATTAGAATTGAACTTTTCTTTGAAAGAATTCTTTCAGATGAAGTAATCATATAGCTTCCGATTTATTTATTGCAAAATATGCATTTTGGTTTGGTGATTCAACCAGTCCTTTCTTAGTTTCACTTTGATTATTTTTAGTTAAGCAAATATCATGAGAATAAAATGACCTCCAAAGAAAGAGTAAATAAAGCAATGATGCTTGGAATTCCGGATAGAGTTCCTTTAATGTGTCAATTATCGATTGGGCACTATTTTTTAAACTCAAAGATAGATCCAATTGAAATTTGGCTGGAATCGGAGGGATTTGCGTCTGCATTAGTAGAATTGCAAAAGAAATATAGGTTTGATGGTATTTTAATTAACCTTCCCGGTCGTGATCCGTATAACCACACTTATATTAAAAAAATTGAAAAAAACGATAATGGAACTAGAATAATATGGAAGAATGACTGTTTCACTTTTATTCCCCTGGATGATAATCCTCATTTTTATCAACCGGACGGCTCGCGATATTTCCCAACTTTTGAAGAAATAATTCCCGAAAATTTATTCTATATGGAACCTTGGGATTTGACAGAAATAAAATATCCTTACAGATGGAGTTTTGAACCTGAACCGAGACAATTTGAAAATTTCTTTCCACCATACCACTCAGACATAATCAAATCCGTAAAAACAAAAGTTGGACAAAATATTTCTATTCACTCAGAAATATTTTCACCATGGTCTCAATTTATGGAAATGCTAAATTATGAAAACGCTTTAATTGCAATAATGGATGATTCGGGAAAATCTAAAGCGATTTTAGAA
>JACAFC010000132.1 GCA_013388515.1 Ignavibacteriaceae bacterium
GCACAAGGAATTTTGGATGGAACTAACAGTAATGCATTAATTACTTATCACCCATGGGGAGGCAATTTGTCATCTTCGCAATTCATTCATAATGAACCATGGTTAGACCTTAATATGATTCAATCAGGGCATGCTGGAGGGCGAGATGCAGCAATTTGGGATTTAATACAAAGAGATTATAGTATGAAACCAGCCAAACCCACATTAGACGGAGAGCCCAATTATGAAGACCATCCCGTTAACCCATGGCCAACTTGGAATCCAGAAAATGGATATTACAGAGATTACGATGTTCGAAAACAAACTTACCGTTCTGTTTTTGCTGGAGCTTGCGGTGTAACTTACGGTCATCATAGCATTTGGCAATTTTATAGTCCTTTATTTGATAAAATAACTTATGCCGATAGATACTGGACTGAGGCACTTGATAGACCGGGGGCTTATCAAGTGGGTTACTTAAAAATGCTTATTGAATCTAGACCCTCTCTAGAAAGAATTCCCGATCAATCAATAATTGTAAAAGGACAAGGTGATAAAGGAGAATACATTGCAGCTTTTAGAGATAGTGTAGGAAGTTATGCTATGCTCTATATTCCAGTAGGTAAAACAATTACAGTAAATGCATCATTTATCAACTCAAAGAAACTAAACGCATGGTGGTTTAATCCGCGCACAGCAGAATCTATTAATATAGGCATCGTTGATAATACACCGGCAATTGATTTTACACCACCAACACTAGGACTTGAGAATGATTGGGTACTAATTATTGATGATGCTAATAGGAATTATAAAAATCTTGATTTGAAAAGATAACTTAATAATACTGCGCTTAGCGGTTATTGCAATTAGACTTTAATCGGTTATCCTATTTCAATTATAATAGTGAGGTTTGTCAAGGATATTATAAATGCAGCTCTGATTCGCTATAGGTCATTAAATACACGATTTCCTTTGGCAGAGTTCATGACCGCCTTAAAGGATACCAAGTTTAGTCAATTCTTAGTCTATTTTTTCCTGCAGCGCCTCAAAGTATTTACGGATTAGGTTTTCGTAATCTTTTGAGTAACCTTCGCGTGCGGCTTTATTCAGTTCATCAGCACAAGGTTGTCACGAACCATTTCGTGACATCATCCCCATCGGTCATGAATTGGTTCATGACCGCCTTGAAATTATAAAAGGAGTTTACTATGAAAACAATTCTCTACCTTACGCTGGCATTGTTCTTCTTTTTCGGATGTGCCAAACAAGAACCTACACAAATGACTCCACAGGATCAGGAGACTGCAAAAAAGGAGATCAGCGAGGGCGTCAAAGTAATTATCCAAAACCTGGAAAAGATGAACGCTGAGGCTCTTTTCCAATCGTATTCGAACTCTCCTTACTTTATGTTTTTGACCACCGATGGCTCAATGGTGGGTTTACAGGAAGCTAAGAACCATCACGCTGCGTGGTTCAAATCTCTTTCATCTCTTAAAGTCACAACCATCAAGGACGAATTTAGATTTCTACCCGGCAATATTGTAATCTGCGGTTGGCAGGGTAAATTTGAGCTGACGATCGGGTCAGGCCAACTTTTAAAAATCGACAAGTTTGGAATTACATTTATTTTCAGCAAAATCGATAATCAATGGAAGGTCATTCATCAGCATTCTTCGGCATTACCGCCCGTTCCAGAATTGTCAAAGCAGTAGCCATTGACTTTTTCATGATCATCTGGAGGTACCTCGCGGTCGAGCGACTCAAACCAAGAAAAATAAGCGGCTGCCTAATCTCATACAACCATTGCTGACAAGCAGATCATTTCTTCACCCTCTCCCCCTGAAGCGCTTCAAAATACTTGCGGATTAGGTTTTCGTAGTCCTTCGAGTAACCTTCGCGTCCGGCTTTGTTAAGCTCATCTCTAATCAAATCTTTTCCCTGTTCAGAAGACAAGTTTAACTCCGCTGGCGATTTGCGATTTGGATTTTGTCCCGTGAACGATTCTCTTTCCTTCTCATAATCTCTCTCGTTTATGGAACGCTGCGCATCAAGCAAACGCGATAATATTTTTTCCTGCTTCTGCACGAGTTCATCGTTTAATCGTTCAGTCTGCATATCGGATACAACTTCCTGCATCTGCTTCAAAATATTTTCAAGGTTTGCCGGCATTTTTTTAGACTGCCCGGTTTGCTTTGCTTCTTTTTGCAATTGCTCAAGCGATTTTTGTATCATCTGCTGCTGCTGTGCAAGCCGCTGTAATTCAGCTTGCTGCTGCGGAGATAATTTTCCTTGCATTCCCTGCTGAAGCATCTGAGTAAGATTATTTAAGCTCATCTGCATGCCGCTCATCTTTTGCAATTGCTGCATAAGTGACATCATTCCGCCTTGTCCCCCGCCCTGCATCATAGATTCCATCGAACCTTTCATCATTGTTGCCGCTTCGTTCAGCGATTTCATCGCCTCGCCTTGATTATTCATCGCCATGTTTCCATTACGGTTCTGCATGGCCTGGATTGATTCCTGCATTTCTCTTCTTGCATCGCCCAGTGCTTTGCCCATCTCCGGAGTGATTGCAAAAGTCTTTTGCGAAAGTTCCGACATCTGGCTTAAAATATTATCCAAGCTTCTCGAAAGATTACTCTGCTGCTGAGCATTCTCATTAAACTGTGAGGAATTAGGATTTAGATTCTGCGACTGCTTCTTCAACTCTTCCTGCTTCTTTGAAAGCGTGAGAAGGTTATCAAGAATCTTCATCATATCCGTAAATGTTTGCATCTGGTTCATCTGCTGCATTGCCTGCTGAAGATCTTTCATCATCTGATTCATCTGCTTCATATTCTTAGACATCTGCGACTGGTTCTTCTGCGCCATCTGCTTTTGGTTCTGCATCAAGTTTTTCATCGCCTCTTCAGATAGTTCTTGATTATCCTGCTTCTCCATTTCTTCCATTGCCTTGTCCATCTGCTCATTCGGCATATCTTCAAGAGATTTCATTTTATCCGAAAGCTCTTTCATTTCCTTTTCAAGCTTTTCCATTTCCTTGCCGGCTTGATTCTGCTTATCTCCAAGCTCTTTCTTCTCTTGCTGCTTCGACAAATCACTTTCGCCTGTTTGCTTCTCAAGCTGTTCAAGATTTTCTGCAAGCTGCTCTGTCCGTTTAAGCATCTCATCAATTTTCTGCTCAACTTGAATTCGCTTGAGCAGATTTATCGTGCGCTCAATACTTTTCTGAAACATCTCCTCATCAATCTTCATGTTCTGCATATCCTGTTGCGCCTGCTGGCGATTCAATTCATTCAGCCGATTGCGTAACTGCTCCATTGCCTTTTTCATTTCATCGCTTGTAAGTTCTTTAAATAACTCTTGCAGTTCCATGTATTTTTCCAGAGTTTCCTTCGACAATAAATTATTCTGCTGAAGTTCATTCTGCATTTTGCCAAGCTGTTTGCTAACCTCATCAACTTTATTTTGAAGCTCTTCAAACTTGTTGAGTGCGTTTTCAATTTTTTCTTTCTCTTCCCATGTCAATTCTTTCTTATCCTGCTTCATTTCCTGGTTCAGCTTTTCCAGATTTTCTTTTAGCTCTTCCGCTTCCTTCAAAGTTTTGATCAATTCCTCTTGTGCATTTTGCTGAGTGTCTTCTGCTTTAGCAAGAATTTCATCAAGCGATGGAACTCTAATTTTGAACTCGGGCGACTTTGCAGATTTCGGTCCGCTCACATTATCATTATCAAATATTTCGAGATAGTAAGTTACAACATCATCAACACCGAGAGACATTCGCGACAAGTTCCAAACGTATGGAACGTCAAGCTCCTTTTCATTTTTATTAATTGGAATTTCGATTGAAGTAAACTGAGTTTGTTCGGGTTCATAACGTGATGCAGATAATCTGTAATTCAACAAAAGCTTGGTGAAACCGTAATCATCTAAAATTTTTACAAGCAGCGGAAGACGATTATCATTGGCGAGTGCCGCATCACGATTTGGTGTTACCATTTCGATTGAAGGATAAGCATCAGACAGAGTTTTAATTGTATAAGTTATCGGCGAAAGATTTTGATTGCCGTTCTTATCTGTTAAAATAATTTGATAACTGTTATCCTTTTTAACTCGGAAGCTCAGATTAGCATTTGAGTTTGTAGTTTTCATCTCAAGCGAGGTTGAATCGCCAAAAAACAATTTTGCTTTTGATAATTGCTTTGAGGAACTAACTTCAAGATTAACCGTGCTGCCAAGCAACGCAGTAACATTTCCGTTATCCTTCTGCTGAACAGATGGAATTTTGGAGTATCCAGGAGAAACGATAGATAAGTCCAAACTCTTTATGACAGGCCTGTCAATCACTTCAATCTTAAATTCATCGCTGGAAATATTTTCTGCGGTTGCATAATAACTGAAAGTATTTCGAATCGATCGTCTTTCAAAAAAATAATTACCGAGTGAATCCGCAGATAATTTTTCAAGATTAAAATTTGTCTGATCAATATCTTTTACCGCGAGAAAAACTTCATTAGGTTTTTCTCCCATAACTTGAACTTTGATCGTAACATCCTGCCCCTTTGTAACTTCCGCATTTCCTGGCGAGACTTCAAAAGTAAATTTCTGCGGAGGAATAAATTCTTGATTAAAGTTTATTATTCTGTTCGATGCAGCTTTCAATCCTGGAATTGATAAAAAAAGTATAACAAGAAAAACACCTGAACCGGCAGCATAATAGAAAAGCTTTTTTGCTTTTTCATAACTAATTGCCGACTCAAATGAGATGCCTTTAACCTTTTCATACACTCGGATAAATGCTGCACCAATTAAGTTCGACGAGTAAAGCTGCTTTTCTTTAATTAAGTTTAACTGAAGAGCATTCAGCAATTCATCCTTGATTTCGGGAAATTTTTCTCCGACTTGTGCCGCGACTGAATTATAATCTGTCTTACCAATTACATTAAAATATTTTAGGAGGGGAATAACAAAAAGAATAACAAGTGAAGCAAGTGATACAAACGCAAAAAGGACAAAGAAGATCGTTCGAACAACTGAACTTGAGTTTGCAAATACTTCAATTAGTGAAAAGATAAAGAACGATGATAATGCAAGCATTAGTGCAATCTGCAAACCATAAGCAGCAAGAACCTTGAACTCCTTTCTCCTAAACCGCTCAAGCTTGTTTAAAATTTCTTTATATGCTGACTCTATTCCCATAACATTAATTTGATAAAGCCCAAAGAACAATATTTGTTCCGAATTTCAGTGCTTCTTCTCTTTTGCTTGGCGGATCTTTATGAACATCGGGATCAGCCCAGCCGTCGCTTGGGTTTGATTCGTAAGTATAATAAACTGCTAATCGTTTATCTACAAAAATTCCAAATCCTCTTGGTGCATTTTCATCGTGCTTGTGAGTTTTTGGCGGGCCCGAAGAGAAATCATACAAAATATTATAAATGCCATGACTGAAAGGCAGCTCAACAAAATCTTTCTCCGGAAAAACTTTTTTCATTTCACGTCTGATTGCTTTATCTAAGCTGTAATCATCATCAATGTAAAGGAAGCCGCCGTGCTCTAAATACTTTCTAAGCCGAGATGCATCATCTTTTGAAAAAACAACATTGCCATGACCAGTCATAAAGAGAAAAGGATAAGAAAAAATTTCTTCTGAAGATATGTCAACAAATTTATACTCAGCTTTTACTTTTAGATTAGTATTCTGACTTATGAACTTGAGCAAATTCACTTCTGCTGAAGGATCGTTATACCAATCTCCGCCGCCGCCATACTTAAGTCGTGCAATTTGAAATGCGGGTTCATTTTGTGCAGCCACATCTGCAGCAAGCAGAATAAAAAGTGTTAAAGATATTTTACTAAGAATATTCATGTTTTAATATATTTACACATAAAGTTAATAGCAATTTAGAAAATTAGAACGAATTATTTGGAGCGATTAATATCTGTTCAAAATAAGGTAATAAGTTTTTTTTTGAGGATTGACTTTTACTAAGGTTATCTGTGCAATAAATTTGATTATCATTACAAATTGAAAACCTTAGTAACTCAAGATACTAGTAAGTTTTAACCTTATTACCTTATTCAAAAATTATTAATGAAATAATGGAGTAATTCAAATGTCAAAATTTTGGCTCGTGAAATCGGAACCTTCAGAGTTTTCAATTGATGATTTAGAGAAATCTAAAAATAAAACTACTTGCTGGGATGGTGTGCGAAACTACCAGGCAAGAAATTTTATACGTGATGAAATGAAAGCTGGAGATAAAGTCTTATTCTATCACAGCAGCACAGAGCCAAATGCAATAGTTGGAGTTTGTGATGTTGTGAAGGATGCTTATCCAGATCATACACAATTCGATTCGAAACATGTTCATTACGACCCAAAAGCTGATAAGAAAAATCCAACTTGGTTTATGGTTGATGTTAAGCTTGTGAAGAAATTTAAGAAACCAGTAACTCTTGAGGAAATAAAGGTAAATCCAAAACTTGCAAAGATGAGATTAGTGCAAAGAGGAAATAGATTATCTGTTATGCCGGTTACTAAAGATGAGTTTGAAGAAATAATAAGAATGGAAAGCCCCCTAAATCCCCCAAAGGGGGACTTTTTGTGATGCCGCTTTACCTAATTTTTAATATGGGAAAATCTATACATGAAGCTTAGCTCGAACAAAAATTATGTGGAGCTGATCGGGATCGAACCGACGACCTGTTCGTTGCGAACGAACCGCTCTCCCAACTGAGCTA
>JACAFC010000286.1 GCA_013388515.1 Ignavibacteriaceae bacterium
CGCAACGATGTTGAAGGCTATGAAGAAGAATTTGAATTTATAGAAACAGCTTTCAATGAATTAAAATCAATAATCAATGTAGGAATTAATATTGATGCAAATAAAGAATTAGCAATCTTTAGTAAAAAATTCATTTCCCTTTTTGAGGCTGCGAATGAATTGTACACAGAAAAGAAAAAGCAAAAAAGTTATTTGGATTTTGAAGATTTACTCTTGTTTGCAAGAAAAATATTGCAGAAAGAAAATGTGCAGCAATCATTAAGTGAAAAATTGAAATACATCATGATTGATGAATATCAGGACACAAATGAAATTCAATATGAAATTGTAATGCCTTTGCTTGATGATTTAAGAAAAGGAAATTTATTTGTGGTTGGAGATGAAAAACAAAGTATCTATTCTTTTCGTGAAGCAGAATTAGAGCTTTTCGAACGAACGAGAGATAAAATAAAAGAAAATGGAACAAACGGATTAATTCTATCACTTCCACATAGTTTTAGAATGTATCCCGGTTTAGTTTTGTTTGTTAACAAATTATTTCAAAGATTATTTCAAAATGCAAATAAAGACTTTAATGAAGTTGATTATAGTAATTTAGTTTGCACAAAAAATGATTCTGAACTTGGGAAAGTTGGTTTGTTGATATCCGAAAAAGAGAATCAAATTTCAGAAGCAACATTAGTTGTAAAAAAAATAATTGAACTCAATCAATTAGAAAAACATAAATTTAATGACTTTGCAATTCTTTGCAGAAAAAGAAATGCGTTTGTAGATCTAGAAAATGAATTAGTCAAAAATAAAATTCCCTACACTATTGTTGGAGGAAAAGGATTTTATCAGCAACAAATAATTTATGATATCTATAATTATTTATCATTCATAACAAATCAAAAAGATGATGCAGCATTATTAGGAATTTTACGAGCACCATTTTTTAATCTTTCAGATTTAGAGCTATATGAAATTAGTAAAGAAGATTGTGAAACATTTTTTGAAAAACTTGTTAATCTTTCTAACAAGAAAAACAAATTAGAATCAATCGTTGAAGCGTTACAGAAAAATATTTCAATTGCAAAAAGTAGTTCATTACCAAATCTTATTAGAAAAATTTTAGTTGAATCTGGTTATTGGGCATTAATTGCACACAAAAATAATTCTGAACAAGAATTAGCAAATATCGAAAAACTTCTTGGTATAGCAAGAGAATTTTCAAGTAAACCATTTTC
>JACAFC010000170.1 GCA_013388515.1 Ignavibacteriaceae bacterium
GCTAGAGTCTTGTTTACCGATAACGACCTTAGTAATGCCGTTGAAAAATTGCTGCATGCTGATTTAGCAATTAAAACTACAACTACAGATTCGCGCACAATTATTTCAATTCTTATTGCCCAACTTTTTTAAAAATACTCACTGATAATTAAGAACCGAGAAGATTATATCTATACCTAAATCATTGCCGATTGTTCTATTGAGTGTCTCAAATTTTCTTTAATTTCAGTCTATATTCAATAAAATGTTTTAAAAACATGAAAACGAAATTTGAAATAGCAAAAAATTGGCTGCCGCGTTACACTGGAACGCAAGTAGATGAACTGGGGGATTATTTACTCCTGACTAATTTCCAAAATTATGTGGAAAGATTTGCCAGCATATTTAATTGCGAAGTAAAGGGAATAGGATATCCCATGCAAACCGCAAGTAATTCTAACGGTCTTTCAATAATTAATTTTGGAATTGGATCCGCCAATGCTGCAACTATAATGGATTTACTTGTAGCACGTAAACCCAAGGGGGTTCTGTTTCTCGGTAAATGCGGTGGTCTAAAGCGCTCCACTGAAATTGGTCACTTTATACTTCCCACAGCAGCCATTCGCGGAGAGGGTACAAGCGACGACTATAAACCTAAGGAGGTGCCCGCATTACCATCTTTCAAATTGCATAAGTTTGTTTCCGAAAAAATTCTTGAACATAAATTGGAATATAGAACCGGTGTTGTTTACACAACCAATAGACGAGTTTGGGAATGGGATGATCAATTTAAAAAATATTTACGAAAACTTTCCACACTTGCCATAGACATGGAAACAGCTACTTTGTTTATAGTTGGATTAGTAAATGAAATTCCAAGAGGGGCTTTATTGTTGGTTTCGGACACACCAATGATTCCCGAAGGTGTTAAAACAGAAAAATCAGATAAAGTAGTTACCGAAAAATTTGCTAATCTGCATTTAGAAATAGGAATTGCCGCTATGACCGAAATAGGAGTGAAAGGGGAACGGATTAAGCACTTTACGTATTAAGTTGCACGAAAAGTTCTGGTTTTAAAGATATAATAACGATAATTACATTTTAGAAATTTGAGTTTCTAATTAAGTTATTTCTAATTCTTGAAACAATTTTTTATGGAAAGAGTATAACTAGCTTGTTGGACAAAAATCCCACTGAACTTTCAGATGAAGAATTAATATTAGAATTCCAACAAAACAATACTCTGCGTGCTTTTGAGATTCTTGTTCAGAGGTATAAAAATCCGCTGACGAATTTTATATACAGATTTTTGGGAGATTATGAATCATGTACAGATGTAGTACAAGAAACTATGATAAGATTATATAACAACAAGAATTCATATAAATCTATTGCAAAGTTTTCAACATGGATTTACACAATTGCTGGAAATCTTGCAAAGTCGGAATACAAAAGAAAGCGTAGAAGACAAATTTTTTCCGTTAACTCTTTTGGTGAAGAAAAAGAGACATTTGAAATTCCCGATGAAAGTTATAGACCCGATATTATAACCGATAGTGGTATTAAAGAAAAAATAATCCAAGATGCATTGTTAAAAATATCATCTGCCTATAGGGAGGCTGTAATCCTACGAGATATTCAGGATCTATCCTATGAGGAGATTGCCGAGATAATGGGAATAGAAGTTGGCACTGTAAAATCAAAGATTAATCGGGGCAGAATACAATTACAAAAGTATCTAAAACATATATATAAAGATTGAGATGTATGTGTGGCACAATTAAATGATGAAAATTTAAATAAAAAGATTAGCGATTTACTTAAAGATTTACCTAAAATTAATGCTCCAGTAAACTTCGAGACTAAGTTAGTCGAAAGAATAACTATTGCGAACCAATTAGCTGGAAAAAAATCATTTATGGAGAAGATTTTTTCTCCTCATCTCATTCCATCTGCAACTTTAGCAGCCACAGCCGTAATAATTTTTCTGTTGCTGCAGCCGCAGTTCGAACAAAAAAGTAAATACATTTTAATTCCACATGAAGTACAAGAAATTGAAAGTAGAAGTATTGAGCATCAATTGGGGATAGAAGCACCAGAAATGCAAGTTGAAAAAAAACAAGAAGAACGTTCACAGATAAATCAAAGATCTTCCGAAAAAGAAAGTCCGATTAATAATGTTACCGAAGAAGCATTGCCTTCAATTGATGGCACAAATGAAAAACTGCAACTGATGTACGATACAAAGGGAACTCAAGCTCCAGCAAGCGTCCCAACACAACAGCCAAAAGTATCGGAAAAGGAAGAAATTCTTTTACTTGAGAAGGTGAAGAAAGAAAGCCCAGCCGATACTTTATTGGAAAGACATAGGCTAAAAACATCAGATTCCTCCAAAATCAACCAAAAATGAACAAATTTTAACACCCTAGCTTTGTAATTAAATATGCTATTCAATATATTTGGCGCACATTTTTATTTAAAGTTAGAAAGATTGGACTCAGAATGAAAAAAGGTATTCACCCAGAATATAGACCGGTTGTATTTCAGGACGCCTCGGCAAACTTTGCTATATTAACAAGATCAACTATTAAAACCAGCGACAAAATTACCTGGGAAGATGGCAATACTTATCCGTTAGTTAAATTAGAAATTTCAAGTGCATCACATCCATTCTTTACCGGAAAACAGAAATTACTTGATACCGCTGGAAGAGTTGAGAAATTCAAAAAGAAATACGGAAAGAAAGAAGCTTAGTAAAAAACTGTTTACGATAATCAGTTGTAGCCGCCATGTGCGGCTTTTTTATTGAGCATGTGTAATTTCAAAGTATTAGCTAAACTTATCAAGATTATTACCCTAAAAAATGTTAAATTAAAAAAAGATTTTTAAGGATTATTGGTCGTTTCAATCAGCATTTTCCAACTATAAAGTATCTCAAATTCCCGAAGCTATGAATGAAAATACTGCGCAGGCAGAAGAAATTAAGTTAAAAAATCTATACGAAGGCGTTAGAGGGCTTGCCGTAAAGATTCTTAATCGTGTAGAGAGAACCGATGCATACTTAGAAAAGTTACTTGATAACGAAATGCGAAATGCAGAAATAAGCGGCCCCGACAAAGCATTGTTGTACGAAATTGTTCATGGTGTAGTTCGTTGGATGGGTAGATTAGATTGGGTGCTTAATGGATTTTATAAAGGTCAATTTTCAAAAGCAATTCCAAATTTAAAGAACTGTTTACGAGTAGCGCTTTATCAAATTCTATTTTTAGATAGAGTTCCAGATTATGCAGCTGTTAATGAAGCTGTGGAATTTATTAAAAAGCTTCAAGGTCAAAAACCTGCAGATCTTACCAACGCAATTCTTAGAAACATTATTAGAAGCAAGAATGGGATCCGTTATCCCGATCCTTCAGAAGATTTGATTGGTTTTATAAGTGCATATCATTCGCATCCATCTTGGCTGGCAAAACGATATTTCAATCGATTTGGCCGTGATGCCACCGAAAAACTTTTTAGTGCTAATAATGAAAAACCTTTTCTTACTCTGAAGTTGAATTCACTAAAAGTAAAGCAGGAAGAATTCAAATCACTTTTAAATTCTGTTAACTTGAAGTTTGTACAAGGAAAATATTTACCAGATTTTTTTAAACTGCAAAACCTTACAAACATTACAGCTTGGGAATATTACAATAACGGATTTTTTGATGTTCAAGATGAAAGTGCAGGGCTTGCTTGCAAACTTCTTGATGTTAAGCCTGGATTAAGAGTATTGGATATGTGTGCGGCGCCCGGTGGAAAAACTTCCTATATTGCTGGCTTAATGCAAGATCATGGTGAAATAGTTGCTTTAGATAGGTATGAAAGCCGTCTTCATATTCTTAGTAAAAATATTAAGCGGCTTGGCTTCAAGAGTATTCGTCCTTTGGTTATGAACGCTATTGAATATAATAGAAAAGATTTTGATCGGATTCTTGTTGATGCGCCTTGTTCGGGAACAGGTACGTTATCTAAAAAACCAGACATCAAATGGAAAGTTGATCTTTTAGACATTAAGAAACTATCTGAGTTACAGTATTCTCTGCTCTCCAAAGCATCAACCTTAATTAAAAAAGATGGTATTTTGGTATACAGCACCTGTTCCATAGAACCGGAAGAAAACTTTGAGGTTGTAAACAAATTTTTAGCAAACAACCCAGGCTTCAAATTGCTGAATGCAGAAGAAAACGTTTCAAAAGAACTTGTAGATGAAAATGGTTGTATCTCAACTTTTCCGCACATTCATCAAATGGATGGAGCTTTTGCAGCTAAATTACTGCGGGTTGATTAACAATAAATAATTAACTTAACAGCATGTTCGATAAAATAGCCGAAGAATTAAAGGAAGCAAGAGAAAAAAATGGATTGTCTCTTGCACAAGTAGCCAACAAATCTAAAATTGATATTAAGTTTCTTGAAGCAATGGAACAAGGGGATTTTTCGTTCTTGCCCGACCTCTATGTACGTGCATTTGTTAAAAATTTTGCAAGAACTGTTGGGTTAAATGAAAATAAAATCGTTAAAAAGTACGAGTCTGCTAAACAGGGCATACCATATGTTGAGGAGGAAAATGATTACGAAGAAATAGTGCGGCGCAACGTCAGAACCAGCAAGCATGAAAATCAACAACCAATTGTTCCTAAAGAAAAACGAACAAACCAAAATAGCAAGACCGAAAGAAAACAGCAAGTTAGAGTTACTTATGATGCGGTAGGTGGAAATAATCCTGCTCAAAATCCTTCTGATGCTGTTAAAAAACGAAATTTAATTATTGGCAGTTTTCTGCTGGGTGGAATATTCCTTCTTGCAATGGTATATTTTATTTTTGTTGATAAAAGCGAACAAATTATTGTAGTTGAAAAACCAATCGAAGATGTGATACAGCAAAACCAACGATATGTAGAAGAAAACCAATCGGCAGCTAATAATGAGATGGAAGTCGCTGCTTCTGATAGCCTAATATTAACAATAAATGCTGCAGATACTTCTTGGGTTAAGATTTCAGCAGATAAACAAATTGCCGATGAATTTGTGCTACTTCCAAACTCTCAAAAAGTACTTAAAGCACAAACTAATTTCGATGTAACATTTGGTAATTCTTCCGCAATAAAATTATTGTTGAACAATAAACCGCTTGCATTTAATAGTAAGTATAAATCCGTAGTAACCCTTACTATTGATAAAGATGGTGTTAAATATCCCTCAACCCCAACAATACCAAGGTAAACCAAATGTCTGGTAAGATTGAAAGAGAAATTGAAAATCTCCGGGAACTTATCAGAGAACACGACCATAAATACTATGTGCTAGCTGAACCATCAATTAGTGATGAAGAATATGACAAGCTGTTAAAACAGCTTGAAAAACTTGAAGCAGAAAACCCGCAACTAATTACTCCAGATTCTCCTACCCAAAGAGTTGGAAAAGATCTAACAAAGAATTTTAATCCTGTTACACATAAAATTCCAATGTTAAGTTTAGCCAATACTTACAGCGAATATGAATTGCTTGACTTTGATAGAAGAGTTAGAGAAGGTATTCCGAAAGCTCAAAAAATTGAATATGTGGTTGAGCTTAAAATAGATGGTGCCTCAGTGAGCTTAAACTATGTAAACGGCTTGCTTAAAACCGCCGCAACTCGTGGCGATGGGACGGTTGGAGAAGAAATTACAGTTAATGTTAAAACCATAAAATCCATTCCATTAAAATTAAAAAATATAAATTCCCTCAAAGATAGATTTAAAGATATCGAGGTTCGGGGCGAAATTTATATGAACATTGCTGATTTTGAAAAATTAAATAAGGAAAGAGAAAAGAATGGGGAGAAGCTTTTTGCTAATCCAAGGAATTCCTCGGCGGGAACATTGAAACTACAAGATCCTAGAATTGTAGCTAAACGACCCCTCAATATTTTTTTGTATTCGTTGATAAGCACTGAAGATAAATTAGAATCACAATTTAAAAACTTGGAGATTTTAAAAAATTTAGGGTTTCGGGTTAACCCAGAAACTATCCTATGCAAGAACATTGAGGAAGTAATTGAAGCTTGCAAAAAATTAGAAAGTAAACGTGACTCGCTTGAATACGAAGTAGATGGCGCTGTTATAAAAGTGAACTCGATTGATCAACAAAATATTTTAGGAAGCATTGCCAAATCGCCTAGGTGGGCAGTAGCTTACAAATTCAAAGCAAAACAAGCATTTACATATTTGAATAAAATTACTTGGCAAGTTGGGCGAACAGGTGCAATTACACCCGTTGCTGAACTTGAGCCGGTATTTCTTGCCGGTTCAACAATTAGCCGGGCAACACTTCATAATTATGATGAAATAAAAAGAAAAGATATTAGAGAAGGCGATAAGGTTGTAATTGAAAAAGGCGGAGATGTAATTCCCAAAATAGTCTCAGTTATTTTAAGCGAAAGAGGCCCAAAAAGTAAAGAAGCAAAACCTCCAACCAAGTGCCCTGTGTGTAACTCGCCAATCTTTAAACCTGAAGAGGAAGTTGCTTATTACTGTGAGAATAGCGAATGCTCTGCACAAATTAAGGGGAGAATTGAGCACTTTGCATCTAGAGGAGCAATGGATATTGAAGGTTTAGGTGAAGCGTTAATCAATCTGTTTGTTGAACTGGGGTATTTAACTACGTATGATCAAATATATGATTTAAAAAATAAGCGGGCTGAGCTTATAAAAATTGAACGCCTTGGAGAAAAAAGTATCGACAATCTTCTTGAAGCAATTGAAGAAAGCAAAAAACAACCTTTCGCAAAGGTTCTTTTTGCACTAGGGATTCGATACGTTGGCTCGGGTGCAGCAAAAAAACTAGCAGATCATTTTATGTCAATCGATGAATTGATGAAAGCAAGTGAAGAAGACATATCTAAAATACATGAAATAGGCCCTAGTATTAGTAAAAGCCTTATTAAGTTTTTTTCAGACAAACATAATTTAAAGATTGTTCAGCGGTTAAAGGAACACGGGTTAAATTTGATGTCGGTTAAAAAGCAGAATATGCAGACACAGTTTACCGGAAAAACTTTTGTGCTTACCGGAACGCTGTTAAATTTTTCTAGAGAAGAAGCTGAAGAAAAAATTAGTAATTTTGGTGGCAAAACTACTTCAAGTGTAAGTAAAAATACAGATTATGTTATTGCTGGTGAAAATGCTGGTTCAAAGTTAACAAAAGCCCAGGCGCTGGGAGTTAAAATTATTAATGAGAATACCTTTGTAAAAATGTTAGAGGAGGCAGAAATTAAGTGATAGATTTTATGAAAGAGAAACTGGCGGGATTAATTGTAAGCAACAAGTATAAATCCGAACAATATACTACAAGATCTTTCAGAGATTTTTTCAAAAAATCATTCTCCTTTCTAGTTCTTATGCCTGATAACGATACTGATTTTCATTATGCTATCGAGGTTCTTAAGGGATTAAGTTTATATAAGAAACACGCTACTGTTTTTACTCAAGAATTTCGAGCGAATTTAGTTCCTATTAAATACAGACCCCAAGTGATAGAATATACCGACAAAGACATTGGCCGGCTTTTTATTCCAAGTAAAAAATTGATGGAAAAGCTGGCTTCTATGCGCTTTAACGCTATTCTAGATTTGAATAGGAAAGAAAATATTTTTTGCAGCATTGTATCGAATTTGGTTAACGCACCTGTTAAAGCGGGTTTTCAAAAAAACAATGCCGATAAATACTACAATCTTCAAATTGTTAATAAGGAAGAAAATCCCGAATTATCTTATAAAAATTATTTAAATTGCTTAGAGATGTTCTAATTTAAAAGCACATACATAATTCATTTAAAAAATTATAAAGTGTGGGAATACTAATGAACTTTGAAACTAAACGAATAAACGACATTACTGTATTTAAGCTTAATGAAAAAAGACTGGACACAAACATTTCCGGGTTACTAAAAGGCGAGTTTACTCTATTGCTTAAAGTTGAGGGCATTAATAAACTGATAATTGATTTAAGTGATGTTGAAACTTGCGATAGTTCTGGCTTAAGTGCACTTCTTGTGGCAAACAGAACTCTAAATTCAAGTAATGGGAGCATTCGTTTGGTTGCACCTTCCGAAAAAGTTTATACCCTTATTAAAATAACTCAGCTTGATCGCGTGCTGCACGTTTGTGATACGGTTGAAGAAGCTATTGAAGAATTAAGAAACGAATAAAGGAGCTCCGTTAAGAAAGGATTTTAATTATATATTTTAGAATGTTTAAATCCTCCTTCACATTAAATATTCTAGTTCTTAAACAGGGGTTAAAAGTACCAAAATAGTAATCTAAAATTAAAGCCATGATATCTCCAGAAACATTGAGGAAATTACAGTTAATCATTTTCGATCTTGATGGAACTCTTTTAAAAAATGATGGAAATATTGGAGCGGAAACAAAAAAATTAGTTAAAGAATTGCAAAAAAGGGGAGTCCAATTTTCATTTGCAACTGGCCGGCTTCATTCAGCTATAACTAAATATGCCGAAGAACTTGAAATAACTACCCCTCTCATATCACTTGATGGGTGCCTGATTAAAAACCACCCAGAGGGAAAAATCCTTTTTGAATCGTTTGTACCAGTAAAGTATGTTTCTCTAGTTCTTCGTTACTCAAAAAATTACACTGTTTATGTTGCTTTGTGTCACGATGACGCAATATTTTATACCGAAAGAAATTCCTTTATACCTGAATTAATGGACAAACATGGTGCAAAGTATGAACAGGTTGAATCATATGATAACTATATTCATGAAACTTTAGAAGTTGTACTTGCAGCAAACAGTTTTACTGTTATTAATAGTATTCGTAATGCAGTTTCATTTCCTTTTTTGTCTCGGGTTAATACTTCTTTTTTTCAATCTCATTCATATCCTGGTATTTACTATCTTGAGATAAGAAAGCGGGGCAGTTCGAAAGGGAAAGGTTTGGATAGACTTATTCGAAGTTTAAACATATCGAAAAGCAGCACAGCTGTAGTGTGTGATTGGTACAACGATATTAGTTTATTGCAAAAATCTGTTACCAAAATAGCCATGAAAAATGCTGTTGCAGAAGTAAAAGAACAATCGGATTTTGTTACCTCGAAAAGCAATAATGAAGATGGTGTGGCTGAATTTCTTGAACAAGTTTTAAAATCAAAAAGTAGTTAATCAATGCCCGAAATTTTTCAAGCCAGTTTCAAAGAAAGCTTAAGAATTAAGTTATTAATTGGGTTTGTAACAATTGTATTGATTGTTTTAATGTTCCCCAAAGCCGAGTCCCTTGAATTTGAAGTTGTTGAGGGTACAGTGTGGATTCATGAAGATCTTATTGCTCCCATGAGTTTCCCTATTCTTAAAGCACCAGATGTTTATCGAACTGAAATTCAAAATGCGCAAAGAAGCGTTTACCCGGTTTTTAGCAAAGATAATTTCAAATTTAATAGTGTTAATGATTCATTATGGGCTTATTATGATTACCTTACTGAATTATTTGATAGACCATTAAGTAATCCTTCTGCTGGACTAGTAAATCCTACTTTTTTAACAGACAATTCGTATAATGCACTTTTCAATGTTTACAAGCTGTCTTTAAATGATCGATCTTACAAGTCCCTAAATTTAGAACACCTTTTCAAGAGAGTTTCGGAGGCGTTAAATAATATTTATAAAACCGGGATAATAAGCAGCTTGCCAAACGATAACTTGCGCGATAGCATTGCCGTTAGAACCGGCAATGTAGATATTATTGAACCCATAAAGAAATATTTTGATACTGCCAAAGCTAAAGAAGCAGCAGCTGCATTTTTACAAAGGTTGAATTATTCACACACAATTAAAAAGGCGCTGATTGATTTATCTAATCATTTTATCTTTCCGAATATTTCTTATAGTGCCGAGAATACAGAAAAAGAAATTTTGCAGGCAAAAAATGAAGTTTCGAGATATTTAGGAATAATAAATGAGAATGAAAGAATTATTGCTAAACATGAACGGGTTACCAAAGAATCTAAATTGAAAATAGATTCCTATCGCGCTGCTAAAGGTGAAGAATATCAAGACAAAGGTATTTCCACGCAATTATTTGGAAAATTTCTGCATATAGCTTCCCTGATCACTTTACTAACAATTTATTTCTACAACTTTAGAAAAAGAATATTCTTTAATAATGTGAAACTTTTAGTTTTTTCATTGATGTTTGTATTTGTGTCTTTTATAACATATTTAATTAATCAAATAACAGTACCCGTACCTTTACATTTTTTAATATTTGTTCCTGCTGCATCAATGATTTTGACAATCATTTTCGATTCAAGGGTAGGGTTCTATTCAACAGTTATTGTATCTCTTATTACAGGCGCTCTTCGTGGAAATGATTATTCATTTGCACTTATGAATTTATTTGCCGGTGCCTTAGCCGTTTATACAGTTCGCGATATTAAGAACCGTTCCCAAATATTTAGATCATTTTTCTTTATCCTTGTTGGATATTCTGTTGCAGTAATTGCTTTTGGGCTGGAACGATTTGCCTCTTTCAGTACAATTGGATTAGAACTGGCATTTGCTGCCAGCAATGCAGTTATTAGCCCCGTTTTAACTTATGGGCTGCTCATTTTCTTTGAAAGATTGTTTAACATCACTACCGATTTAACCTTATTGGAACTGTCAAATTTTGATAGACCTTTGTTAAGAGACTTAGCTAGAATAGCACCAGGTACATTCAATCATTCAATGACCATGGGGACAATAGCTGAAGCTGCAGCGGAAAAAATAGGTGCCAATACATTGCTTGCCAGAGTAGGCGCCTACTATCATGATATAGGTAAAATCACCTTTCCTGAAAATTTTGTTGAAAACCAAATAGGAGAAGCGAATATTCATGAGGAAGTGCCCCCCGAAGAAAGTGTTGATATAATAAAAAAACATGTTGAAGAGGGCATTAAGTTAGGTCAAAAATATAACCTTCCTAATGAGGTCATTGATTTTATACCAATGCATCATGGAACTATGGTTATTAAATATTTTTATGAAAAAGCTAAGGAGAGATATGATGATAGTGTTGATGTGGACGAATACAAATACAACGGGCCCATACCAAATTCTAAAGAAACTGCCATAGTTATGCTCGCAGATGGATGTGAATCTGCGGTTCGTTCAATTAACGACCCCGACCAGGAAAAAATTGAAAATATTATTGACAATATTTTTGAAGAAAGAATAGATGCTGGACAGCTGAATAATTCTCCGCTCACTTTAAGCGATATTAATAAAGTTAGGGAAGCATTTAAAAACATACTTGTAGGTCAGCATCATAAGAGAATTAGATACCCCAATCAAGACGAAATTGAACAAGGAACTGATGAAGAGATTGAAGAGTGATGAATATTTTTCTCAAGGAATATCTTGCATATTTAAAGCTTGAAAAAAATCTTTCTAAAAACACCATTGAATCTTATAAAAATGATTTAACTTCGCTGTTGCACTTCCTTGAAGAGTATGGGATTGAAGATCCTTCCGCTATTGATTCAAAAATTTTAATAAAATTCTTTACAAGCTTGGAAAAGGCAGGCTTAACCAGCGCCTCAGCGGCAAGATATTTCTCTTCAATAAAAGGCTTCCTAAATTTTCTTTTTGTGGGCAACTACCTTCAGAGTAATCCCATTGAAAAAGTTAGTCCACCCAAATTAGCCAAAAACCTTCCTGGAGTTTTATCTGTTAACGAGATAGAAAAAATTTTATCTCTGCCAGATATCACTAATAAATTGGGAATTAGGGATAAGGCTATTTTGGAAGTGTTTTACGCATGCGGTTTGAGGATTTCAGAACTAATTTCATTGAAGTTGTCGGATCTTTTTTTAAATGAAGAAATGATCCGTGTTTTCGGAAAGGGTTCAAAGGAAAGAATAGTTCCAATTGGAAGCAGTGCAATAAATTGGCTGCAAAAGTATCTAGCAAGCAGCCGACCCATGCTGGCTAAATCTACAAAAAGTGAAAATTACATTTTCTTAAATAATAGAGGAATAAGATTATCGCGTATGGGTGTTTGGAAAATGGTTGATAGATATGTAAGAGAATCCGGTATTGAAAAACCAGTACATCCCCATACATTCAGACACTCATTTGCAACGCATTTAATTGAAGGCGGAGCGGATTTAAGATCTGTTCAAGAAATGCTAGGTCATGCAGATATATCAACCACACAGATTTATACTCATATTGATAGAGAATTCATTAAACAAGTTCACAAACAATTTCATCCTAGGGGTTAAACCTATAACAGTTTGAATAATAAGGTGAATTATTTTGCAAGGGTTTTTAGAATCCTCAGTTCGGTTTCCATTAAGCCGCAATAACTGTATTTTTGATTAAATAGAAAATATTTATGAGCAAATCATTAGTTATAGCGGTATCTATTTGGGCAGCAGTTTTTTGGGGCTGTACTAAACATACAGAACCCAAGCAAGTTGCTAAATCTGACTCAACACACATTGCACTTGCTAAAAGTAAAATCAACCCCAAAACCATTTTTTTTGCTGGTTTAATTGAAAATAAAGTTGGTTTGTTTAAGTATAATTTTATAAATAAAACATACAGCAAGTTTTGGTGGAAAGAAAATGAACAAGTAATTGATTTTCTCTATTCAAGCAGCGACACAATTGCATACATGCTAACAGTAAGCCAATCGGGTAAAAAAGGCTTATTCCCTTTTATAAACAACGTTAAATTATATTTAGTAAATATTAATAATGAATCTGTCATGCACATTGAAAATCTTGGCAGCGGGTTGCAAGTATTGTCGTTTTGGGAAAATGATAACTTGTACAAAGTAATTATGAACACTATGAATTCACAAAAAAAGGGTTTTATTAAGCAAATTACACGAAGCTATTTTGCAAATGGTAAAAAAAATATTACTGAGGAAAATAGTTATAGTTTAATGGAAGCAGGTTTCCCAAATTTGCCTAATCTTCAGGCTAAATTGATTTCGCCAGATAAAAAATATTTATTAAGCTTAACTCAAGAAATACCTTATCAACTTAGCCTGACGGACCAAGCAGAGAAAATTGTGTATGATGTACTCAGAGATGAAAAACAAAAATTAAATGAAATTGGTTGGTCAGAGGACGGAAAATACTTAGTGTTTAGTACCATTGATATATCCCCAATGAACGAAACTTTATATGATTCCGATCCCCAAACATCCAAGTTATTTATTTATTCTCTTATCAATAAAAAAATTTTAGCAGTGTTTAACGGAGGGGGGGTAAAAAATTTTAGATTGGTTGATAATTATTTGTTTTTTGATAATAACTTTAAAGAGAAATCGAATTTATATATTTATAATCTGTCTAATTGCACTATGTTTGATAGTATAAAAACAGTGGGTGGCTGCGGAATGAGAAATATTCCCCTTATACCAGATTATGAAGCTTGAAAAAAATTAACGGCTTATGAAAAACATATCAGCAATTGTAATTGCAAAAAACGAAGAGGCAAATGTAGTTGCATGCCTTGAAAGCATTTCTTGGGTTGATGAAATTATTTTTGTTGACGCTGAAAGTACAGACAAAACCTTGGAGCTTGCTAAGCCGTTTACATCCAAAATATTTGTTAATAAATGGGAAGGTTTTGCCAAACAAAAGGAGTTTGCTCTTGGCAAAACCACTAATGAATGGGTTTTGAGTATTGATTGTGATGAGAGAGTGACTCCATTACTAAAGGAAGAAATTTTAAATTTAGTGCCAGACGAGACGGACGGCTATTATCTTTGGAGAGAAAACTATTTGCTCAAACGCCACATTAAGTCTTGTGGGTGGGATAATGATTTTCAACTTAGGCTGGTAAGAAAATCCAAAGCTAAGCTAACTAACAGACTGGTGCACGAAGGACTTAGTGTTGATGGTAAAACAAAACGTCTAAATCACAGATTAATTCATTACACATTTACCTCCATTGAAAAAACGATGACAAAAATCAACCACTATACAACTCTTAGAGCAGAAGAGTTGTTCAATAATAATAAAAATACAAATGCTTGGGGTATAGTCGCGCACGGAACAGCAGGCTTCTTTAAATTTTTTGTGCTTCAAGGTGGTTTCAGAGATGGAGTTTATGGATTAGTAATTTCATTGTTTCATGCAATAACAACACTTCTTTCTTACATGAAGCTTTGGGAACTGCAGGTAAAGAATAAAACAAAAAACAATAAACATCAGATTTGAAAACGTATTTTAGAATATTAAGCTTTGTAAAACCCTATTGGAAACATTTAATGCTTTCAGTGGTTTTTACCATGCTTTTTGCTGTGCTCAACGGCTTATCCGTGTATTTAACCATTCCTCTGCTTGATACGTTATTTCAAGAATCAGAAAAAAAAACAGTCGGCCAATCTACTTCAATTGATAATGCTGGCAGCATTCTGCCGGATTGGGCAGTGAACTTTGGTCAAGAGATTTCTAATTCTTTTAACAGCTTTGTTTTTTCGGGGGATAAAACTGAAGCCTTACTCAAAATATGCATTCTTGTTTTAATTGCCTTTCTTGCAAAAAACTTGTTCAGTTATCTGCAAGCATATTTTATGAGTTATGTTGAATATGGTGCAATGAAAGACTTAAGAGATTTGGCGTATCAACATCTTCACCAGCTGCCAATGAGTTTTTTTAAAAAGGAAAGGGTTGGGAATTTAATCTCAAGGTTCACAAATGATGTTACTATTATTCAATCGAGTATTACCGCAGCATTTCTTAACCTCATACGTGAACCCCTGACAATATTTGTTTTTCTTTTTATTGCAGTAAGTATAAGCTGGCAGCTAACATTGCTTGCGTTAATTGTACTGCCATTTTCAATGCTTATTATTTGGTGGATTGGCGTTAAACTCCGAAAGCAGAGTGCTCGGA
>JACAFC010000018.1 GCA_013388515.1 Ignavibacteriaceae bacterium
GAAACTAAACAGACAATGTAGGATTATGTAGGCATTGTCCGTTCCAACAATAGGCTAGAAAGAGCATTAAGAAGAATTTCAAATCTATCAAATGAGATTGAACTCCTCTACAAGAAATCAAAGGTGTTTAATGAAATTTTAGAATTAAGAAATATTATTTGCTGCGCTGAGATAATAATTAATTCTGCACTACTTAGGAAAGAGAGTCGCGGATTACACTATACTCTTGATTACCCAACTGCTGATAATTCAACTCAACCAAAGGATACAATAATCCAAAATAGAGCCCTTTAATAGTCATTTGTGAAGAATTCATAGATCCTACCATATCGTAATCCTCTTGTGCTTACTTCCACCATTTCAATATCTAAATATTCCAAGCATTGCAATAACAACAAGGTACCAGTAAGAATTAAATCCTCTCTTCCTTGTACAACATTATTATATTTGACCCTTATTTCATTTGGGTTAAGGGTTGATAACTCATCAACAAATTCTATCAAATCACTTTTTGTAAGAACTTGACCTTCAATTTGCTCTTCAAAGTACTCAGTCATCCCTTTCTTCAAACATGCTAGGGTAGTTGGTGTGCCAGCAACCGCTAAACATCTTTCAATGTTGACTTTGGATTTTCCCAATTTTAATAGTTCTGCAGTAATCTTATCTCTGCAATTAAAAAGTTCATCATTTTTTCTATGCTTTGCTGCGAAGTATTTTTCCGTTAAACTAACTACTCCTAATGGAAGCGCAATAAATTAATTAAAATTATTATTTGAACCAAAGCTTATTTCAGTACTTCCACCTCCTATATCGATTACACACAAGGTTTTATCTAATTGAAAACCACCGGTACAGCCGAAATAAGTTAATCTAGCTTCCTCCTCAGAAGATGCTATCTTAATATCAAGGTTTAAAACTCGTTTAATATTTTTAACAATAGAGCCGCTGTTTGAAGCAACTCGAAATGCATTGGTTGCAGTAACTAGGATTTTCTCACAGTTATGGTAAGCAGCAATTTTTTTAAACGATTCTAAAATATCAATCAGCAGAATCTCTTTTTTCGAGGAAATTGGTTTACCTGGTTTCAAACCTTGGCCAATTCTTGGTATCTTTTGATCGTTTAAAATTACTTTTATTTGTTTTTGAATTAAATCAAACTCCGCAATAAGCATTATTACTGTATTTGTTCCAATATCAATCGAAGCAATATTCATTATTTTTTTTTATTTTTTACAATGTATGAATTATAAAGTATGGATAAATTAAATAAGTTTTCAAAATCTCTTCTTTTTCTTTTCGTAATATCAGGCACAATCTGGCTTGGAAGTTATATAACTAGGCTTTCTGTTTTTTATAATTTATTTCAGCCGGAAGGCTTTATATTAAAAGAATTTGTAACAAATTTAAATATTAGTGGAATATTTTCAACCTTGATTGCTGCAATTTCCATAAACTTGATATTCTATATTTTAATGGTTTTATCATTCATTCTTTTCGTTATAACTGCCAAACTTAAAATACGCGAAAATGGCTGGCTATTTATTTCAATAGTATTAATTATTTCATGCTTACCATTTGAAATTTACTTGATGATTATAGATTATCAAATAATTAATGACGTTTGGAGTGGTAATTTTGATTCTAATAAAGTTTTGAGTTTAGTAATTAAAAGATTTACAGTACTTAGTAGTTTTTCTATAGTTGAAATTCTCTCTTTTTTTACGGTCATTTTTTTGTTCATGTTCCAACCGCTTAAGGGTATTAAAAGAAAGTTGGTTGAATGAAGATCAAGGAAAAAGAATTTGAAGAAGTGGTCCAGGATCTAAAATCTATTGCTTCTCAACTTGGAGCTGAAGTTAGATTTGAGAAGGGAGATTTTAAAGGCGGGTATTGCCTGCTAAAAGATAGCAAAGTTATTGTAATTAATAAGATGACTAACTTACAACGTAAAGTAATCGTGTTATCTATGGCGCTCAAGGAACTAGGTGTTGAAAAAATTTATTTAACCCCTAGGATGAGAGAGATTATCGATGAAATGTCTGAGGTAAAATGAAAATATTAATAATAAATGGACCAAACCTTAATTTATTAGGGCGCCGGGATAAAAGTCTGTATGGCAATTTAACCCTGGAAAAAATAAACACATTAATTAAAAAGCACTTTCCAAAAATTGATTTTACTTTTTTCCAATCAAATTTAGAAGGGGAGATTGTTAATCAAATTCAAATAGCTCAAAATGATTTTAATGGAATTATTATTAATCCAGGCGGCTATGCGCACACATCTGTAGCTATAAGGGATGCACTCGCAGAACTTACAATTCCCAAAATAGAAGTACACTTGTCTAATTTAAGTAGTCGAGAAAAGTTTAGACAAAAACTGATAACTGCATCTGCATGCAATGGTTATATTTCTGGTTTTAAGCATGACAGCTATTTATCTGCAATCTATCTCATTGATCTGATTTTAAAAACTAAGAAGAGGCAAAAATGATCAAAGCTGTGGTTTTTGACTTGGATAATACACTAGTTGACTTTATGAAGATGAAAAGAAGAGCTATTGAGGAAGCAATTCCTGCCATGATAGATGCAGGGCTCGATATTACTCCAGATTATGCTAATAAGTTGATAGATGAAATTTATAAGGAGCAAGGCATTGAGTATCAGCAGGTTTTTGATGAATTCTTAAAAAGGGTTCTACAAAAAATAAATTACAAAGTTCTTTCAGCCGGAATAGTTGCTTACCGAAGAGCCCGTGAGGCTGCATTAATTCCTTACCCTCACGTCTTTTCTACACTTAATACCTTGATGAAAATGGGAATAAAAATGGGAATTCTTTCTGATGCTCCTATAAAAGAAGCGTGGCTGCGCTTGGCCTATTTAAACCTTCACCATATTTTTGATGCAGTTGTAACTTTTGATGAAAGTGGTCATCGTAAGCCAAGTCCTGTTCCCTTTAAAATGATTTTAGAACGGCTTAATGTTGAAGCTAGTGAAGCTTTAATGGTAGGGGACTGGGCTGAGCGAGATATTGTCGGTGCATCTAAAATGGGTATGAAAACCGCTTTTGCACGATACGGGGATACTTTCAATACCGAACATCACAATGCAGACTATGATTTGGACGACATTAGGCAGTTAGTTGACATTATTATTAAAGAAAATAAATTATGATATTTACTTAAAGCATTTAGTTAAAAAAACAAGATTATATTGCTTTTAGAAAGGCAAATTTTTATCTTTATTTCAGATAAAATTTGATAAAAATGAAAGATCTATCCATAAAAAAATTATATTATTCCATTAGTGAAGTAAGTAAAATAACTGAAGTTGAGCAATATGTTTTACGCTATTGGGAGACAGAATTTGAGCAATTGAATCCGCAAAAAAATCGAGCAGGGAATAGGATTTATACAAATAAAGATATTCAGACTATTCTCCTTATAAAAAACTTACTCAGGGATAAAAAATATACTATAGAGGGGGCAAAAAATATACTTTCCTTGGAAACTGCTGACTCAGGAGCAGTACAAGAAGATATTAACTTAAATGCAGCTAAAAGCGACAATATAAAATTATCTAATAAAAAAGAACCTCCTTCTATCAAAAAAGATCTGGAGGAAATTAAATCGGTTCTATTAACTCTTAAATCATACTTAAGTTAACGGAACGTAGCGCAGCCCGGTAGCGTACCTGAATGGGGTTCAGGTGGTCGCGGGTTCAAATCCCGCCGTTCCGACTAAAGGGTACATAAAGTACCTTTTTTATTTTTAAATCCAAATTTATTTTCATTACTATACTTATATTTCATTTTTCGAAAAAAATATTAATTATCATTTGAAATAAGATGATCAGAAATCCTGATAGGCCAAAATGTAATTGCGGTATTGTGGGAATCTTTGGTTCTCCTCATGCGTCGCTCCAAACATATTATGGGCTTCATGCATTGCAGCATCGAGGTCAGGAAGCGGCTGGAATAGTTAGTAAAAGCAAAAGTCCAAAAGGAAATGATGTCTTTAATATTCATAAAGGAGTCGGACTTATTACAGAAGTATTTGGAGATCGATCTGTTTTTCATTCCATATTACCAGGCAATTCATCAATTGGTCATAACCGCTACTCAACTACTGGAGCATCAAAATCCAGAAAAAACATACAGCCATTTGTTGTCAATTATCGAATGGGGAATTTAGCTGTTGCCCATAACGGTAATCTTACAAACGCAAAACAATTGAGGACAGAGTTGGTAAACGAAGGTGCAATTTTCCAAACTACAAGTGACACGGAAGTTATTCTGCACCTTATTGCAAGAAGCAAATTAAATAATCAGATAGATCAGATTAAAGAGGCTCTTTCGAAAATTGAAGGAGCTTACTCTGTTGTTATTCTTACGGACGATAAATTAATAGCCGCAAGAGATCCAATTGGTTTCAGACCATTGGCGTTGGGAAAATTAAATCAAGCTTTTGTTTTTGCTTCAGAAACATGTTCATTTGATCTTATTTCCGCATCGTTTGTAAGAGAAGTTGAACCTGGCGAAATAGTTGTGGTTGATAACAAAGCTATAATTTCGGGCGCACCCGAGTCCTACAGAATTACCGATACTCAAATTCCCAAAAAACAGTGCATTTTTGAATATATCTACTTTTCACGCCCAGACAGTTTTATTTTCGGACACAATGTAGATAAAATGCGGCGAAGGTTAGGCAAAATGTTGGCCAAAAAACATCCCGTTCGTGACCCTGATGGTGAGAAAGTAATCGTAATAAGCGTTCCCGATAGTTCCAATACAATGGCTCTAGGATACCAAACTGAATTAGAAAAATTAAATATAAGTTCTAAAATAGAAATAGGATTAATCCGAAATCATTACATCGGTAGAACTTTCATTCTTCCAGGGCAGGAAAAACGAGAAGTTGGTGTCAGAATTAAATTCAATACCGTGAGAGGTGTCTTACAAGGCAGAACAATTGTTTTAGTTGATGATTCGATTGTACGTGGTACTACATCAAAACAACTTATTAACCTTATTAAGGAGGCGAATCCTAAGCAGGTACATTTACGAATTGCCTCTGCACCCATAACAAATCCTTGTTATTATGGCATGGACTTTCCGAGTAAAGAAGAGCTTATAGTGAACAAGTTTAAGGGAGATATAAACTCAATTAAAGATTATTTAGAAGTGGATAGTCTTGAGTATTTGACTATTGATGAAATGATGGAAGCAGTCTCAGAAGCAAATTCAGAAAATTTTTGCAATGCTTGCTTTAGTGGAAAATATCCATCTGTTGTAGATTTATCTGTTACGAAAGAGATGTATGAGATTTAATTCCTTCCTTTTTTTTCTAATATTTTTGCTAACTGTAAATATATCATCGCAAACCAAGTCTGTTTATCTAAAATATAAAAGTAGTTTAAGTAAATACGAAGTTTTGGAGCGATTGAGTAAGAAAGAAATACTAACTAAAAGTAGTAATTCTTTCTTAAAAACAGTTGAAGTCAACGCCAAACCTCTTGCCGATGATTTAACCTGGGGCGTTGAAGAATTATCGCGTATAATTAAGTTGACTTTCAATTCCGTTGAACAGCTCGAGAATTTCATTTCTTCAGCAGAGGGTGACCCTGCAATTGAATATTTGCAGAAAGAGAATATATATAAAATAGATTTCACACCTAACGATAGTTTAATATCTGAGCAATGGGCACTAGAAAAAATTAATGCATTCGAAGCTTGGAATATTTCTCAAGGTTCTGATAGTGTTATAATCTGTATAATTGATACCGGTATCGATTTTGAACATAAAGACTTATCCTCTAAGATATTTTACAATCCCGGTGAAATAGGCCTTGATAGATTTGGCGCAGATAAACGAATAAATAATTATGACGATGACAATAATGGATTTGTTGACGACTATATGGGCTGGGATTTTACAGACCGCGTTGGTTTTCCATTTGACTCAACTGGCGGTGATTATTTGGAGTGGGATAATAATCCTAAAGATGAAAATAACCATGGGACTTATATTGCCGGAATAATTGGTGCATCCACAAATAATAAATATGGCATTGCTGGCATTGCACCAAAATGCAAATTATTAAACTTAAGGGCTTTTGATCCAAATGGATTTGGTGAGGAGGATGATGTTGCTGCTGCAATATTATATGCTGTTAAAATGGGTGCCAAAGTAATTAACATGAGCTTTGGAGATAATGCATTTTCATATGTTTTAAGAGACATTATAAATTATGCTTATTCCAAAGGTGTTGTTTTAGTTGCAAGTTCAGGCAATTCTGGATCGAGTGAGCCGCATTATCCTTCAGGTTACTCAGAGGTATTATGTGTGGGCAATTCAACTGAAGAGGATTATGTCTCTAGTAACTCTAATTTTGGTTCTACTATTGATTTGGTTGCACCCGGATCTCTTATTTTAACAACAGCTAGAGATAACGATTATGGTTTGGTTAGTGGCACATCTGCCTCGGCTCCGTTTATTTCTGGAGCTGCAGCATTAATCTTATCTCTGGAAAATTTTTCGAATGAAGAAATTAAGCAAATATTAAAATCAACCGCCGATGATATCGAGAAATCTGGATGGGATCTAAAAAGTGGGGCAGGAAGGCTGAATTTATTTAAGTCACTTAATATTATTGCTCCTTCAAAAGTTATGTTTAACTATCCAACTCAAGACGCTGCAACATCTTCAAATTCATTAAGTGTAAATGCCACAATTCTGTCAGCTTACTTTCTTAAGTATGAGTTGTATTATGGAGTTGGGCTAAATCCCAGCAATTGGGTTCAATTAATTGATAATGGACTTTCCCAAGTAGATCAACAAATCATCTATTCTTTAGATATAGCAACATTAAGTGATACGGTATATACGTTAAGACTTATTGTTTTTCAGAATAACGGTAAAACACTTGAAGAACGAGTAAATTTTCACATTGATAGGACAGCTCCTTTAGGAAACCTGATTGCAGCAGCACCAGCATTTTATGGAAACAAAATGACGATACTTGCTGCCGTTGAAAGTAACGAACCGACTATTGTTCGAATGTATTATAGAAAGCTTGGTGAATCATATTTTAATTTTGTTACTCTAGATGGATTTGCTTCAAACAGTCAATTCGTTAAAAGGCTTCATTATGGGTTTATACCAAAGCACCTTGTTGAACAGAATGTTTTATACCAAATTTATTTTGAGCTCGAAAATTTAGTAGGCTTAAAAAACACAATCCAACTAACGAATGATTCTATTTTTTCAGTTTCTACGGAATCTATAATGAATTTGAGCAGCGAGACTGAAATGCCTTATAGTTTGAATAAAGGTTCAATCTTCCACAAACCTACTAATTTTATATCTCAAGATTATACTGAAGTTCTTTTCAATGAGTTTTATCCAAGTGATGATCTGTACTATAGTTTGTACAAATTAAATGGAAACCATTTTCTTAAAATTGACTCAATCAAGAATAAATTGCCAAGAGATGTTGGTGATTTTAACAAAAACGGAAAAGTTGATTTACTTAGCTCAATTCAAAGGGATGGTTTTCTTGATGAGCAATCATTCCCAAATTCTTTTTCCTTGAATAATAAATATTCAAATTCTTCAGGTTCATTTTGGCCAATTCTTGCTGCTGATATCGATTTTAATGGTACAACCGAAATTTTAGTTGTTGATAGTGACACATCATTAACTGTATGGGATGTAACCTCAGATTTAGGGATAGTAAACCCAAGGAAGCTAAATAATTTCACTCCTAAAAGTTTTGCAGCAAATTTAATTAATTCACCAAATGTGACTATTACTGACACAGATAAAAATGGTAAAAATGAAATCTGGATAGTTGATCGTGATGGAGATGTTTTTTCATACGAAATTCAAAGTCCAAATAATTTCATTCAACACAAAGTATTTTCCACTGGATTCTTGGGTTCATCCGCTCTGATATCTTCCGGCGATTATACGGGTGATGGTGTTCCAGAAATTGGTGTGCTTATACACTCAATTGATGATCTGGATATAGCTCCATTTTACAGGCTTTTAGTTTTCAATTTTATTGGCGATAGATTAAATATTATTTTCGATCAAGCGTTTATTGATGCTTCAGTTGAATTTAATACATCCTTTCGACAGTCGGAAACCAGTCTAAAATTTGCCAATATTGATTCAGACAATGAAGATGAAATTATTGCATTTGTTTTTCCATTCTCATATATCTTCGATTATTCATCAGCCCAAAATTCAGTAATTTCATTTAAAGAGAATGTAAATTCGAACAGCATATTTGTTGGAGACCTTAATAAAAATGGAATTAATGAGGTAGCGTTCCCAACTAATGAGGGTATTAAATTTTATGAGTTTGCCTCATCCAACAGTGCAACTACTCCAAATAATGTTACTGGATACAGTATAGATTCTGAAAAAGTATTTCTTAAATGGATTGGAACAGAAAGTAAGTTCTATATTTTCCGTGGTAATGATGCTGCTAGCATCAATCTAATTGATTCAACAAGTTCAACTTTTTATGTAGATAGTATAGTAGATAATGAAACCTACTATTTTTACTCAATAAGATCTTACGACGCTTCAAAGCAAATTCCTTTCTCTGATTTGAGTCTGCCCATTAAAATCTTTACACATGCACCAGCAAACCTGGATACCGTTTTCTTGGCAACTAAGCGAAGTATTTCGGTTAAATTTTCTGAAAAGATAAGTAATACTATTGATAATCTAAATTCCTTCTTCCTTAGTGACGTTGGAATACCGCATTCAATTTCTCCACTTGATGAAAAATCATTATTGCTATCTTTTGAAAATGATTTAACCAACGGAGCACACTATTTGGTAGTTAAGGATTTGAGGGACTTTTATGGATCACCAATTCAAAACGATACCATAGAATTTATTATTAATTATACCAACGAAACTGCTTTGCAGTTTTTTATCACTTCTCACGAGATTATTTCTCCATATAAACTTAAAATTAAGTTCAATATTGAAGTGGATGAAGAGAGTGCATCAAGTCCTGCAAACTACATATTTGATCCTCATATTGACATTAATTCAGCAGTTGTTGATCCATCCGATAAAAAAATAGTCTATTTAAGCTGGAATCAAAAACCTGTAGGTTCTATTGGATTGGAGTATACACTACATGTAAGTAATGTGTTATCATCATCGGCAACGGGTAAGTGGCCAATAGCAACTGGTAGTGGCAGTTATATAGTATTAACAGGTTATGTTAAAGACTTATCTGATGTATATATTTATCCACAACCTGTTATTTTATCGGATGAAAACAGTAAAGTTACATTTGCAAACCTTCCAGATAAAGCAAACATTATTATTATGAATTTAAATGGAGAAAAAGTTGCTTTTCTTGAAGAGAAAGATGGAGACGGGGGAGTCGATTATTTTTTAAGAGATAACGATAACCAACTATTAAGCTCGGGAATATATTTATATAGAATTGTTAGATTGGACAGTAGCGGAAATGAAGTAGAAGAGAAACTCGGAAAATTTGCAGTGATAAGATGAATTTTACTAAAAAGGAAATATTCACTATTTCTAATGGGCTTAGCACAATAAGATTATTACTTGTATTTCCTGTTTGGCTAAGCTTAAATTACATTGATCGAGAAAATTTCCGTGAAATCACTTTTATTTTGTGTATAGCTGCTGGTCTTACAGATTTTCTTGATGGATATTTTGCCCGAAAGAGAAATGAAGTAACGGAATTTGGAAAAATAATTGATCCTGTTGCAGATAAAGTATTAGTTGCAGCAATAGCCTTCAAATTATATTTAATGAACCAGCTAACAAGTTATTTCTTATTGATCATTGTTATTAGAGATGCGATAATATTTCTTGGCGGGTTATTATTAACTATTAAGTTTAAAAAAGTGTTAGCTTCAAATATGCTTGGCAAAATTACCGTAACAGTGATTGGGTTGGTATTTCTACTTATTATACTTGGTCTAGACAAAGGTGACAAAATATTCTTACTGTACTACTATGCAAGTATAGTTCTTATATATACATCATTTGCAGCATATTTATTAAGAGCCACTGAATTATTAAAGAAAAATGCATGAATATGAAAATATTTAGTAACATAAGTGAAAGATTATCAAAGACCAGAAATAATATCATAAACAGAATTAAAGAAACTGTTTCCGGAAAGGCAGCTTTAGACAATTCAATTCTTGAACGATTAGAAGAAATACTCATTTCCGCCGATATAGGTTATAGTCTAACTGATAAAATAATTGAGAATGTTAGAATTGAAATGCTGAATATCAGAGATAGAACGAATGAAGAAATTATATTTGATGTCGTGAAAAAAGAATTAAAAAAAATTTTTACAAATAATTTTCCTGCCGATCAATCGAATATCAATCATAATTCTCTGCATTTAGTTTTAGTTTTAGGTGTTAACGGGGTAGGGAAAACAACAACGGTAGGAAAACTTGCTTATAATTTTAGACAAAGAGGCAAGAAAGTTCTAATTGCCGCGTCTGATACATTTAGAGCTGCCGCTGGTGAACAATTAGATACTTGGTCTACTCGAGCTGACGCCGATATTTATCTAAGTGATGATTCCAACGATCCTTCTTCCGTAACATTTGAAGCTATTGAAAGAGCTTTAAATGAGAACTACGACGTTCTTTTTGTGGATACGGCAGGCAGATTGCACAATAAAAAATACTTGATGGATGAGCTTGCTAAGCTCAATAGAATTATTCAAAAAAAGTTGAACAGTGATAATTTTGAAACACTTTTAGTTTTGGATGGAACCTCCGGGCAAAATGCAGTTTTTCAAGTTGAAGAATTTTCTAAAGTTGCAAAGATATCAGGATTAGTTATTACTAAGTTAGATGGAACCTCTAAAGGTGGAATCGTTTTCCAAATTTCAGAAAAATTCAAAATCCCAGTAAAATATATTGGTATCGGCGAAGGATTGGAAGATTTGCGACCATTTGATAAGGATGAATTTATTTCAGCCATAGTCAGCAATGAATAAAATAGGGGATAATTTTAGTTTTTCTTGAGGATTTGGATTAAAAAGAATCAAATCAAAGTTTACATAATATACATTATCGGACAAGTGCTGATAACCAAATTACTCATATTTATAAAATCCTTCACCGACTTTTTTCCCTAACTTTTTGGCAGCAACCATCTTTTTAAGTAACGGACATGCACGATATTTTGAATCATTAAAACCTTCATAAAGAACATTCATAATTGCTAGACATACATCCAGCCCAATAAAATCTGCTAATGTTAAAGGTCCCATGGGATGATTCATACCGAGTTTGAAAACAGTATCAATCTCCTCAGCAGATGAAACACCTTCCATTAGTGCATAGATTGCTTCATTAATCATCGGCATAAGTATTCTATTTGATACAAAACCCGGAAAATCATTAACTATCACAGGAGTTTTGTCAAGAAATAACGTTAATTCCTTTATAGTTTCGATAGTTTCGAGGCTTGTGGAATAACCTTTTACTATTTCTACAAGTTTCATTATTGGAACCGGATTCATAAAATGCATCCCTATAAAATTTTCTGGCCTTGAGAAAGTTGAGAGCTCAGTGATTGATATAGCTGAGGTATTGCTGGCGAATATGGAATTTTCTTTAATTAAATTATTCAATTCACTAAATAATAGTGATTTAAGATTTTTATCCTCAAAAATGGCTTCTACTATAAGATCGGTATCCTTGGAAATATTCTTTAGACCTATTTTTAGCTCTAGGTTTTGTAAGGCAGAATTTTTCAATGTCTCATCAATTATGCCCTTTTTAATTTGGCGATCCAGATTATTCTCAATATTCTTTCTAGCCTTTTGAAGTGCATTTTCAGAATTATCAATTAGTGTTACCGGGAATCCCTTAATTGCAAACACATGAGCTATGCCGCTGCCCATTGTTCCACTGCCAATTACTGCAACTGTTTTTATTTTCATGCTTAACTCCTAAGATAATTTTTTATAAGTACAGCAGAAGCCTCACCCCCACCAATACACAATGAAGCTATTCCAAAAATAGAATTTCTTTTTTTCATTTCATGAATAAGCGTCACCAGAATTCTTGCACCACTTGCTCCAATCGGATGCCCTAAAGCAACTGCACCTCCATTTACATTCACCTTTGTCTGGTCAATCTTAAGTATTTTATTTACAGCAATCGAGACAACAGCAAATGCCTCGTTAATTTCAAAAAGGTCTATATCTTCAATTCTCATTTTAGCTTTGTGCAATAACTTTAAGATAGCATCGGCAGGTGCTGTTGTGAATTCCATTGGTGCTTTTGCTGATGAGGCTTGAGCAATAATTTCAACTAAAGGTGACAAATTTAATTGAAGAGCTTTTTTCTCTGACATTATCACTAAAGCAGCAGCTCCATCATTGATGCTGGAAGCGTTTGCGGCTGTTATTATACCATTTTTGTCAAAGACTGGCTTTAAAAAAGGTATCTTATCGAACTTAACTTTCTCAGGTTCTTCATCTTTATCAATTATTTGCAAGGCACCTTTGCTATTGATTGTTATTGCTTGAATTTCCTCTTTAAACCTATCTTGACTTTGAGCTGAAATTGCTTTTTTATAGGAAGAAATGGCAAACTCATCTACCTCCTCTCTATTTATTTTAAAGTCTATGGCACATTTTTCAGCACAATTCCCCATATGAATATTATTATAAACATCCCAAAGTCCATCTTTAATTAAGCTGTCAATAATTTGTCCATCACCTAATCTATAGCCCGTCCTAGCATTGTGCAATAAATATGGAGCATTAGTCATGCTTTCTTGTCCACCGGCTACAATTATTTCAGCATCATTTGCAAGAATTGCCTGATGAGCAAGCATAACGGCTTTTAAACCGCTTCCACACATTTTATTAATGGTAAGGCACTCAGTTTTGTCTGACAACCCTGATAAAATAGCCGCTTGTCTAGCTGGTGCCTGACCAAGCCCAGCAGTGAGCACATTACCCATTATTACTTCATCGATTGATGCTTTTGATAAATTGATATTTTCTACAGCAGATTTTATAGCATAACTTCCCAGTTGTGGTGCTGAAAATGAGCTTAAAATTCCACCGAACGCTCCTATTGGCGTTCTTTTAGCACTTACAATTACTACTTTGTCCATAAGCGCACCTGATGCTGTGATATAATTAATTTGATTTACTAAGTTCTGAAATTGTGTATACTATATTTGCTGCAAGCAGATTTGGATGCACATTATTTATAATTAACGATTTTAAATAATCCAGTTTGAAACTAATAGCTTTAACATCGGATTTAGGAAATTTTTTGTTGAATTTTTCTAATGTTTCTGGATGGTCAGAAAAATAAAAATCAGTTCTATTCGATTTAAGCTTTTGTAAGTCATTTAACCAAATTATTATCATTTGTATTAGAAGTTTTAAACCTTCAATATTTCCATCCTTAATGAACTCATTTAATATGATATATGCTGAATGAAATTTCCTGCCAAGTGCGTATCGCAAGAAAATAATTGTTTCTTCTTTCAATTTGGTAAAGTCATTTTCCAGCAATTGGATTGCGGTAGAAACAGAGCCATTCGAGAAAATAGCAACTTCTTTGGCTAGGATTTCATCTATTTTGAAATAATCAACTAAAATTTTGGAAACTTCTTCAAACGTAAGTGGATTAAAGTAAAGATTCCAACAACGGGATCTAATCGTTTCTCTAAGTAAATCGGGATATGGTGTTGTGAGAATGAATATTACTTTTGTTGGAGGTTCTTCCAAATTTTTTAAGAGTGCATTTTGTGATGTTTCATTCATTAAATGTGCGTCTGATATAAGAATGAAACGATAGAACGACTCATCAAATTGCATAGAAAGAAATTTATTTATATCTCTTATACTACTAATTTTTATTGTATTAGCCTTGTTCAAGTGAATTTGATGATAGGGGTTATCGATTTTTTTGTTAATCTCACTTTTAATCTCTTCTAATTCATCTGTATTCAATTTTTCGAATGGTCCAGTTTCATCAGTTTCATTTTTACCTCTCGGTAAGGGATAGATAAATTTGATAAATGGTTCGGAAAGTTGGTTAATTCCATTAATTACATGTGAAATATTATCAAGTGAAGTAAATTTAGAATTAATTTGTTTAGCGAGTTGAAGAGCAAAAAAATCTTTCCCTATCCCCTCTTTTCCAATAAAAATAAAGGCATGAGGTAATACAGATGATGTAAGAAGTTGATCAACTATATTTTTATTATTTTTATGTCCATAAATCCTATCCCAGTAGTTAACTACAGACATAAAATAAAATTTAGATTAGTTACTAAAAATCGTCTTCGTTGTAAAAAAAATCCTCATCCGATGGATAATCTGGCCAGATATCTTCAATAGATTCATACGGTTCATCAGAATCCTCTAACTCCTTTAAATTCTCTATTACCTCCAAGGGTGCACCGATTCTATCTGCGTAATCAATCAATTCCTCCTTTGTTGCAGGCCAGGGTGCATCGTCTAAATAGGAAGCGAGCTCAACAGTCCAAATCATAAAATAAAAACTCCGTTAGAATTAATTCTTATCATTCTTTTCAAAAAGTACCAAGTCATCGAAAAAAAATTGTGTTGGGTCCAATTTAATTCCTTCATGATGAACTTCATAATGTAGATGTGGACCCGTTGAGAGCCCAGAATTACCAGTAAGTGCAATTAATTTACCCCTGCTAATTTCCTGTCCCTCGCTTACCAAAATTTTTGATAAATGAGCGTATATGGTCTTATAACCAGCAGCATGTTCTACTTCAACAGTTAAACCATAACCACCTCTGAATCCAACCGAACTTATGACACCGGATCCGGGTGCATAGACTTTTGTTCCTGTATCTGTAATAATATCTATACCTTCATGCATTCGATTTATTCCCAAAATTGGATGTTCACGCATTCCAAATCCTCTTTCTCCAATTTCTCCAGAACAAGGTTTTAATGCCGGTATAGATTTGTATAAGAGCTTGTTATTTTTAAGTTTTTCCGAAATAATTTCATGTTGATTTTTTTCAAACTTCAATTTAAGCGACAATTTTTCAACTAAGTTAGTTAAATTATCCAAGTCAGCTGAATGCAAACTACTTTTTATTTCAAACTCTTTTCCTCCTATACCAAGGCTGAATTCTTCATTTTGTATAGGCGGTAAATTTGCAGCAATTCTCAGAGAATTATTTTCATCCCTTAACTTCGCTAATTCGATATCAAAATCGTGATATTTGTTATAAAGATTTTTCAGCTGCTTACGGAGGAATAGGTTTTCATTTTCTAGTGAGGCAAAACTTTTAGAAGATGTGTTAAAATGATCCACTAGTAAACTAGTTAACCACGTAGTTCCACATAGAAAACTCACTATAAGAATATAGATAAGTATTGATTTTTTATTCAAATACTCAATTTGTATGAGTTTTTGCTTTGTTTTCGAGAAATAGTAAAATTTTTGCATAATTGGTGTGAGAATGTAAAGAAATACACCAATTTTGTCAAGCTAAAGAATTAAAAAATTACTCGAAATCATGCTCAAAATATTTGACACCTCGCAAATCTTTGTCCTTATTATTCCGGTTGATTTCCATTTTTAACCTTTCTTGGAATAATTTTGGCGCATCGTATCCATAATGCTTTAATAGATAATTCAAAGCTATAACTTCAGAAATCACGGTAACGTTCTTTCCTGGAAGGATAGGCAGCCTAACATGCGGAATATTTACATCAGCAATCGTAATAGTATTTTCTTCTAATCCTGTTCTAGTATATTCGGTTTTTTCGTCCCAAATTTCTAGTTCAACAACAATTTCTAATCTTTTTTGGTAGCGTATAGCTCTTATACCAAACATTCTTTCAACGTCAATTATACCTAACCCTCTAATTTCCATATAGTGTTTAGCAAGGTTTGTACCCGAACCCATCAATATTCCCTCACCTTTTTTTGTGAGAATTATATGGTCATCAGCAACAAGTCTGTGTCCCCTCTCAATTAAATCCAGAGCTACCTCGCTTTTACCAATGCCAGATTTTCCTATAAACAAAATGCCTATACCATACACGTCGACAAAGGATCCATGGAGTGAAATACGCTCAGCAAATTGATCATCAAGGAAATCTCCTACAAGATAAATTAATTTTGTTGTTGAAAAGTTAGTACCAAACACCGGGATGTGATATTTATTGGCTAAGTCTATTAGAATTGGAAAAGGTTTATTGCCATCTGTTAAAATGATGCACGGTATATCAAATTTAAAGATGTTTTCAATCGATTGTTTCTGTTTTTTAGTAGATAATTGTCTTAAATATTTCATCTCGGTATTGCCGAATATCTGTACCCTGGAATATGAAAATAGTTCTACAAAACCAGCCAGTGCCAATCCTGGTCGGTGAAGATTTTGATCCACAATTTTTCTGTGGAACCCTGACTCATCCGAATAAAGTTTTAGCTGAAAAATATCTTTAGAATATTTAGCTAGGTACTCAACAGTTATACTGCTGTTTCTAGAGATGGATTTTTGATCAATTTTCATTCTCTAATTCTTGTTGTTTTTTTAGATTTTAGTTTAGTAAGTTGTCTTGAAAGCTTTTCAATTGATGCACTTACAGCTTTTTTATAATCATCAGATTGCTCAGTAGCCGTAAGGGTTTGACCAGGAACTTGAATAATTATTTCAGCAATTTTAATACTATCTCTGGTGTTCTGGTAGCTTAAAATAACATCGGCACTGTGTATCCTATCATTGTACTTTTCCAAAGATTTTACTTCGGCAGTGATAAAATCTTTAAGGATGTCTCGAGCTTTAAATTTTCTTGATGTGATTGTTATATTCATTTTTTCCTCCAGTAATAATTATGATTTTGGATGCGCTTTTTTATATGCTGATTTTAATCTTTCAATACTTACATGAGTATAAATCTGAGTAGTTGATAAATTTTCATGACCTAATATTTCTTTCACAACTCTGATATCAGCTCCCCTATCCAACATATGTGTAGCAGCAGTATGACGTAGAACATGAGGGCTCTTTTTTTTCACGTCACTTACCTTGGCTAAGTATTTTTGAACAACACGATGAATAAATCTTGGATAGATTCTCTCACCTTTTTCATTCACAAGAAACGCATTTGTTTGGAACTTAGTACCCCGATAAGACAAGTATTCCTTTATTTTATCAATCGATTTGCTGCCAATTGGTACAATCCGATCTTTATTTCCTTTCCCTCTTACTTTTAATACTTTGTTATCTAAATCAATATCAACAGTATTCAAACCACACAATTCTGATACCCTTAATGCACACCCATAAAGTAGTTCAAATATAACTTGGATTAACAAACTATTTTTTTTGTTTTCATCCAGTAATGGATATATACTTAAAAAAGAATCAAGAGATATGACTTCTGGTAATTTCCTCTCAAGTTTTGGATTTCGAATTTGAATTGCCGGATTAGAATCTAAGAGGCCTTGTTGGAATGCGTACTTAAATAATCCCCTTAAGGAAGCAAGTTTTCTGGAAATGGATTTTTTATCAAAGCCTGCTTCATTCAGTTCCATAAGATAGGTTTTAATGTTCTTATTTGTAATACTTTTAACGGATACTTTTTCATAGTTTTTAGCAAAGTCTGCAAATCCTCGCAGATCCTCACGATAAGATTTTACAGTGTTAGAAGAGTATCTTTTTATGCTCTTAAGGTTCTCTAAGTATAATTCTATAAGATTTTCAATTTTCATCTTCTTCTTTTAATTCAGCTAACATTTCTTCACTACATTCAGGACATTTTAGATAATTACCTTTTTTCTTTGAATAACGTTCTTCCATGATCTTTGAACTGCAATTTGGGCAATCTTGTATAGCAGGTTTATACCAACTTACATAATCACAATCTGGATATCGGGAACAGCCATAAAATAACTTATTCCTTTTGCTCTTTCTTTCAACCACCTCTCCTTGAGTACACTTAGGACATGAAATCCCCAAAGTAATATTTTTAACAAAATCACAGTCGGGATATCTTTCACAACCAATAAATCGTCCAAACTTGCCTTCACGGTAAACTGTTTTACTACCACACTTTTCACAATTGTTGCCAGTGTACTCCACTTCTTTATGCTGAGCGTATACTTCTCTAAAAGATTTAATGTTTTCACATTTTGGATAGTTATTGCAAGCTAAGTATTTACCAAATCTTCCAATTTTAATAACGAGCTCTCCACCACATTTCTCACAAATGATTTTTTCAATCTTATTCTCAACTTGTTTTAATGCTTTTAGGAATGGATTGTAAAAATCACTCAGTACAACAGCGTATTCATTTTCACCCTGAGCAATTTGGTCTAACTCATTTTCCATTATCGCTGTAAAATCTTCGTTTATTATTTCTGGAAAGTTTTTAACAAGTACTTCATTTACTTTTAATCCAAGCTTAGTTGGGATTAATTTTCTGTCAGTTAAAGTGACATATTTTCTATCCTGAATTGTACTTACAATTAAAGAATATGTACTTGGACGACCAATTCCCTTGTTTTCTAATGCCTTAATTAAAGTACTTTCTGTGAATCTTGCAGGGGGTTTAGTGAAATGCTGAGTTTTTTGCAGTTCTTCAAGCCCAAGCTTTTGATCTTGTTCCAAACCAACCGGAATCATTTCATTTCTGTATTCATCTTTTTCTTCTGCATTTATCTTTGGTTCTGGGACATCTTCATACACTTGTTGAAATCCGTTGAACAAGAGTGCGGATCCAAATGCTTTAAAGATAAATTTGTCAGCAGAAATTTCAACTACGGTTGTTTCGAATTGAGCAGGATTCATTTGTGAAGCAATGAATCGCTTCCAGATTAATTCATACAGCTTAAAGGATTTATCATCAAGATAGTTCTTAACAAATTCTGGTGAATATTGTAAAGAAGTTGGCCTAATTGCCTCATGTGCATCTTGTACATTTGCCTTTTCTTTTTTGTCATAAAGTATTGGATTCTCGGGAATGTATTCTGAACCATATTTTTCTTTAATGTAATTCCTAACTATGGGTAAAATTTCTTCACTAATTCTTGTAGAATCGGTGCGCATATATGTAATCAATCCAACTAGACCTTCGGAACCTAACTCAACACCTTCATATAGCTTTTGTGCAAGCATCATTGCTTGTTTTGGTCTCATTCTTAATCGTTTAGAAGCTTCAGCCTGTAAGGTGCTTGTTATAAATGGTGCAGGAGCTGTTCGTTTGGTATGCCGTTTAAGAATTTTTGAAATTGTAAAATTGCTAATGGCAGATATATCATCAAAATACTTTTGAGCAATTTCTACATTATTCAACTCTATGCTGTTTTCATCAAATTCATTCTTCTCATCCGTAGTCATTTCAAATTTATGAGGAACTCGGATGTCCTTGCCATCTATACTAAATAATTTGGCTTTAAACGTTTCATTCTTATCGGTTTTAAATATTGCCCAGATCGACCAATATTCAATGGACCTAAATTTCTCAATTTCAGCTTCTTTATCGCAAATCAATTTAAGCGCAACAGATTGCACTCTTCCTGCCGATAATGTTGTACTACCTGAATTTTCAATTATTGCTTTCCAAAGAAAAGGACTTATTTTGTAACCGATAATCCTATCCATTACCCTTCTAGCACGTTGAGATTGAACAAGGTTAAAATCGATCGATCTTGGATCTTTCATTGCTTTCTCAACACCAGTTTTGGTAATTTCATTAAATAGTACACGATAAAGTTTTATATCATTTTTGCCATTTAAAACCTCAGCAACATCTTGTGCTATTGCTTCACCTTCTCGATCGGGGTCAGTTGCAATATATACGCTGCTGGATTTGGCAGCTAAACCCTTTATTTTTTTTATAGTGTCCCCTTTTCCTCTTATTGTAACATATTCAGGTTCGAAACCATCTTCAATCTTAACGCCTAGGCGTGTCTTTGGAAGGTTTTTAATATGACCTATAGTAGCTTCAACAATAAAACTTTTTCCCAGATATTTATTGATTGTTTTTGCTTTTGCTGGTGATTCTACAAGAACTAATTTTTTACTCATTAATTGAAATTCTTTTTTCGTTAATAATTTATGCACTAAAGATTAAAATGTCGCACCGAAAATATCAAAATCTTATTAGTATGAAAAATTTTATGCATTATACTAAATAATTGAAGCATATTTATTTACTAAAAGATCCTCTTTGGTTTTCATGATTTTTCTTTCACTTAATTTTATATCGTTATAACCAATTAGATGCAGAATACCATGAATCAGCAATCTAAGTATTTCTTTTTTTTGTGTTGTCCTAAATCTTTTAGCACTTTTGTTTGCATCTTCGGAAGAAATTATTATTTCACCCTCGAGAATAGAATTTGATTTTGAATAAGCAAATGTGATTACATCGGTAGAACCAATGTGATTGAGATACTTTTTATTAAGTGCAATAATATTTTCGGAACTAACGAAAGATATTTCGAGATTGCTAATGCTAAAGTTCAAGTCCTTCATTAACAGATTTATTAGTTTATGAATGGTTGCTTTCCGGATAATAGTATTTCCGTATACACTCAAATTCCTAACCAAATCAACTGTGCCTATGATTTGTTTTACTTAAAATATGTAAAGTGTTCATAAACCAGAAACCCCATTCAAAGAATTCATTGTGATTTCAGAATATTTAATGTATCTCTCGGCAGAGGATTCAATATCTACAATTTCTTCGTTTCGTAATTCTCTTACGATTCTTGCGGGTACGCCTGCAACCAATTTACCGGAAGGAACAATAAAACCGGGTTTCACCACACTGCCTGCTGCAACCATACCATGCGGTTCAACTTTTGCGCCATCTAAAATTATTGCACCTATACCAATAAAACACGAATCATCCAAAGTACAGCCATGCAGTTTAACAGAATGGCCCACAGTAACTTTGTTTCCAATGATTAAAGGAAATTTTCCATTTGTAACGTGAAGCATTGAACAATCTTGAATATTCGTTCCTTCACCAATTTTAATATAATGAACATCTCCTCTAACAACAGTGTTGTACCAGATGCTGGAATTGTCGCCTATTTGAACATTTCCAATTACTTTTACCCCGGAAGCTAAGAATACATTTTTCCCAACCTGCGGGAAGTAATTTAAATACGGGAAAAGTTTTTCATCCTTGTTTAATTTTTGTATTTGGGAGGATTCCATCCAGCTCTTTTCCAACTTTTTAATTCTAAGGTAATATTACCTATTAATACTTTCATATTTGCAACAATAGGAATGCTCGCTTCATCATTAGTAAACCATCCTTCAAAGTATCCTGTTAAACCAAAAATACTTATGAAATCCATCTCTCCGTCAAGTCGGACACATTCAACTTCATAATCTATATTATCGATTGATACAGGGATAATCTCAGGGTAAAAATTAATTTTGGTTTTAACTTTTTGCTCGTTGACAAAACAAGGCAGCGTTATTGAATTTTTTTTACCGGAGAACATCCTAGCGTAGAAAAAAATAGATAAACCATCATGATATTGTTGACCAACAGTGGTTGTTGAATCAACCCAAAGTTGTTGCGGGCTGAATCTTCCTTTCTTTATTCTGATTTGCGAATTATCGTAATTGAAATAATATTCAGTATAGGAAGTTAGTTCATCTCCCTTGACAATTCCTCGGAAAAAGTCCGAGTAGTAATTCTGGTTAACCTTACTCTCATAAATCTGATGTAAATTAACGAAAGGAATACCATTATAAGAATCAATATAAGCTATTGTATTATAATAATATCTGCCATTCACTTCTTTTCTATCTTTCACACGTATTTTTACTTCACCGAGATTAATAAAAGAATATCTAACAATATAGTCTAACTCTTCACCTATCTGAAGGTATTTATCGCTGCTAAAATGAAATTTATAATAAAGTTCGTTTGAATAAAGACTATTATTATCTAAAAATACAAAACAGAAGATTACAATGAGAAGAATTCTAATCATTTTAAATTGGCAATGTCTCTAGCTTCATCAAATAATGATAACGCCTTTTCAACTTGGTTATCAACAGGAATTAAAACAGAGTACCAGCCTTCATTTTTCCAATAGTTCCTTGCAACTTGTGCTTTTAATCTGGCTAAGATGTACGCTTTATCTTTGGTGAAGCTTGAATCAATAAATTTTACATCTTTTTTTTCTGCAAAATCAATAAACTTTTTTACTTCATTTTCTGTGAAAGTAAACTCAGTTCTGAATTTGTCTAGCTTCTTTCCGAATTTGTTAATTATATCATTTCCATGCTGATCGATGTATGAAACAGTAAAAAGATAGAATACATTGTTCTTTAACAACTGCGCAGTGTACTCTGTAAGATTTTCTGATTTGACAATATAGTCGGGTGTAATACCACCCCCACCAAAAACTGTTCTTCCTTTACTGGTTTTATAAATAGCTTTAGATGAATCTTTCTCAACATCATGATTGAGATTTTCACCATCTTTTTCATCTTCTAAGCCGGCATCGCTGTAATATTCAGATTTATCCTTCTTGTTTTTGTAATCACGCTGAATTAACCTTCCAGAAGGAGTGAAATATTCTGATATTGTTAATCTCACTGATGAATTATCTGGCAACGTGAACTGTCTTTGAACTAAACCTTTTCCAAAAGTAGTTTCTCCCACAATTAGGCCTCTATCCCAATCTTGAACCGCCCCGGAAACAATTTCGCTTGCTGAAGCACTTCCTCTATTTACAAGAATAATTATTGGCATATTTTCAAATGGTGATGGTTCAGATGCTGAATATTCTTCATTAAACTCAGATCTTCGGCCTCTTGTATATACAATTTTATTTTTCCCCGGTATAAACAAATCGGCAATTTTAAATGCTTGATTTAAATAACCACCTGGATTACCACGCAGATCAAGTAAGCATTGCTTCATGCCTTTAATTTTAAGTTCATTAAGAGCATCTACTAACTCATCATAAGTTTTATCTGCAAAACGAGAAATACTAACGTAACCTGTATTATGATTTAACATAAGTCTGGTATCGACAGAATAAAGTGGAATTTTATCCCTAGTAATTTCATAATTAAGCTCACCCTTCATTCCAGTACGAAGTATGGTAATAGTAACTTTTGTGCCGGCTTTACCTCTAAGCTTTTTCTTAACCTCTTCATTAGTAATGCCTATAACAGGCTTATGGTCAATTTTTATAATTCGATCACCAGCCATTATCCCAAGTTGTTCACTAGGACCACCTGTAATCGGTGAAACGACAGTTAAAGTATCATTTACCACTTGAAATTCAATTCCGATGCCCTCAAAATCTCCTCTAAATGATTCTTCTACTGTTTCCATTTGTTGTGGCGGAATGTATACGGAATGCGGATCCAATTTACTAAGCATACCATTAATTGCAGCCTCAACAAGCTTTTGTGTGTCCACATCTTCTATGTAATATTTCTCTGTATAGGTTAATACATCATTAAACTTGGCTATACTGCTTCGTAAATTATCACCGGAAAATACCTGATCGATTAGGATACCAATTACAATTCCTATCGCTAGGACAAGAATTAAAAATGGGAATTTAATTTCTCTTATATTCATTAATTCTCCTTAGTTTACAATTTTATATTTGCACCAGCAAATAAAAATATACTTTCTTGTTCATCTCTTTTATTTGCATTAATATAGTTGAATTGTGCATCAATGAATAAGGTGTATTGATTGATTGGTTCGTAGGTTAATCTTGCGGCAATGTTTTTTTGGATCTCAAGATCTCCATCTAAAAATTTAACTCTTTCAGAGTCGAAAAGCCTTCGACCAAGCTTTATATCTCCTCCAACATTTTTGATAGTGCCATCATCATTTATCACATTTGCTCCATGGTTACTATAAGCAAAACTTGCTGAAAGTGTTACTCTGTTAGTAAACCTATAACTTATTTCTAAAAAAAACAATTCACTATTGGGTTGCAGATTAGAACCTAGATTATAACCGAAGTGTGTAAAATTATTTTTAGTAAATCTATGTGAAAGTGTGTAGGGTTCTAAATGTAAATATTCGAACTTAATATCCAGTGGATGATGCGGGTAAAATGGTGATGAATGAAATCCTATATTAAACGCAGTTTGGTTTCCCCACCACCCGGTTCCAATTTTACCGAATGAAATGTCATCAATTAAGAATGTAGAAAAAACATTTGTGGATTTGAAAAGATTGCTGCTAAAATCAAAAATAAGCATTGAATTATCACGATCTTGATTTGAGTGTTCGATTGATTTGAAGAAACTAAATGGAATTAAGTAACTTAAATCAATTGGACGATCGCCATAAATTACTATTTCACTAACCCCAAACTTAAAATACCGAGCGACATCAAATCCCATCCTATGGTACACGAAGTATTTCTCAACAATTGATTTACTTTCACCATATATGCTGTCCGGAATTATCTTTCCCTCTCCTAACAGTTTTCCATGGATATAAGAAAAATTGAAGAAGTCGTAGTTTATCTTTAGGGAGAGATAGTCATACAAAGGCGAACTATTACCCAGTAATAACTTTTGCACCCCATAACCAATATTTAAACGATCTCTGCCTAACTTTAATTTCACTTCATTGAAATCAGCGGTAACATAAGCTTGGGTTTCATCAAAAAAGTGTTCATCAACTTTTTCATTAAACTTGAAATTATATTGTAATTTTTTTTTAGCTAGAGCGGTGCTTTTATTCCCATGCGCAATTCCATTTGTACCGTTAAGATAGAAACCTAGGAAGTTGGATATGGTTCCGCGAATCTCGCCGCCTGCATTTAGTAATAAAGCAGAATTTGTTTCATTGCTGCTTTTTTGTCCAATTATTAATTCACTCTCCGCAAGTAGATTAATGAAAAGGTTCATTTTTGATTTTTCTGAAAAGGCAAAAAGATACTTTTCGTTGTTTGAAAGTATATCATAATTGCTGGATCCGAATACGGAGTTGGTATTTTTAATTGTCCCAAACAACTCATACTCAAACTCAATCTTCAAATCTTCTAACACCTCTTGATCGGCTTTATCGAGAGCATAACCGCCTAAAATCACTTGATTTAAGAAATGAGCAATTTCTCCTCTAGATTTAGGATTTTCAAACTGATTATAATGTGCTAAATAACCTAGATTATCCATCCGCTGTAAAAAGCTATACACCGGGTTTTCAATACTTACATATTCGGCTTGTCCAAGTAATTGCAATGCAAAGAATAAACTAAGAATTATTTTTTTCATTTATCTTATTTGTTCCCATTCTGAATGTAATGACCGTTTTAAAAACATTACAGAGAAACTATTAGCAATCCATGAAAATGTAACCATAAAATATCCAAGTTTTCTAAAACGTCTTGGTGATTCGTAAACAAAAATGCTTTTTGAGTAAAGAATTTTTCCAAGTTTTCTAATTCGCTTAAACAGCTCAAAATCTTCCCCTGCTGCACATTGCTCGTTGTAACCTCCAATCCTATCAAAAACCGATTTTCGTATGACCTGGCATTCTCCTCTACCCATTCCAACACCAGCGTAATTTAATAGCCTAAAATAAGTGTTATAAATTGTATGAAAAATTCTATCACTCAAAATTTCTTCTTTGGGATAAATCCAAACATCGCATGTGAATGCTAAATAATCACTTTTATGAAATGAATCATTGAGAAAATTGAAAAAATAATATGGATCATTAATGACAACATCACCATTTAAAAATATTAAAAGATCACCAGAAGCATTTTTAGCTCCAGTATTTCTGCCAATAGCTATATTTTGTTTTGTATTTTCATTATTTGATAAAATTTTATTTGTGAACTTCTTTGCAATCTCCAATGTATTGTCTTTGCTTCCACCATCAGAGATAATAATTTCAAAATCAAATTTATTCCGAATATTTTCTTCGGTAAGCTGCCCTAACAAATTTGGCAGCAATATTTCTTCATTTAAAGTAGGAATTATTATGCTGAATTTCATACACTTCTCAATAACAAAATGCGAAAGCAGCAAAACCGGATGTTACTCGAATTCCAGGCATAGGCAAATGCAGGTAATTAAGTGTGTTTTTTATGAATTGCCAAAAACTTCCATATAAAGGGATTTTTTCTGTATCAATATCTAATGCGAGATAAAAATCTCTCGTGCCTCCTCCAGAACCATCAAGATTTTTTACACCCATACCACCGGCAAGCATCAAAAAATCTGGCCAAATTTCCGATAAATTTTTAGGTAATAAATTTTCCATTCTCAACGATATCCAAAATTTCTGACCATGATAGTCATCAGCAATTATATGCTCTTGTCCACTTGAGGGATTAGTTTTATTTAAATCCTTTGGCCAGTAGCTTGCTTTAAACATTATATCCTTAAAAAAAGGCACATAATATTGTAATACAGGATATGCAGAGCCAAAAACATCTCCATAAAAATCTCCTGGACTGAATCCCCACTGGGGACCAAATCCGTCCTCTATTTCGATAAATGTTTGAAATGCTAACGCTGCGGCTGAACCATAGAGAGTGCATTCTTCAGCATCCAAGTTAGCTGCCTCTAAGCCAGCAGAAATTCCATGTTGTATTAACATTGCGCCATAAGCATGTCCAATTTTATCGATCCAAAGAGCATAACCCCAATCATTTTGAAAATGAAAACTTGATCGTTCATTGCTCCACCATGCTTTTTGCTGATATAAGTGAATTGCCGTGCCGGTTCCTAAAAATGCTGCTCCCATACCAATAAGAACAGGATAATTAACATTTCTTTTGAAAGGATTGAATTCTATCTGTAAAGTACTTGACGGAGCTAATTTATTAATTGATGAATCAATTGATGATGGGATTGTCTTCCACCCTGTAGGACTGAATGAACTTTCTACTTTTGAAGATTGAGCATGCAACTGCTGCATTTGAGCTAGGAATATTAGAAGAACAACTAGCTTACACAAAATAATTCGCATCATTCAAATATCATAAAAGAATTATGTCAACACTACTTAGATTCGGGTTTCATTTGGGGGAAAAATATTACATCCCGTATTGAAGCCTGATTTGTAAGTAACATC
>JACAFC010000203.1 GCA_013388515.1 Ignavibacteriaceae bacterium
CGTAGTGGGTGTAACTTGGGATAAGAAATTTTTATTTCAATCAGTATCGTCAATTTTTTTACTTTATTTTTTGTCACCCTTATTTAAATCTGTATCACTTTTTGGATACTTAATTCCTTATCCATTAAATTTTTTAATCCTTTTTGTTTTAATAGTCGGCTGCATTAATTCTATTAATTTGATGGATGGATTGGATGGATTAGTAAGCGGCTTTTCGTTGTTAATTGTAAGTGTAACTTTTGCACTTGGTTACTATTACGATAACAAATTCTTGATGATCTTATCTGTAAGTTTAATGGGTTCGCTTATAGGATTTCTAAAATTCAATGCTTACCCGGCAAGAATATTTCTTGGGGATACAGGTTCACAATCACTTGGTTTCTTTCTAATATCGGCGGCGTTGTTGTCTTCAATAGACAGGTTAAGCCAGAACCTAGATCTTACTTTTGTTATAATTTTACTTGGTGTTCCCATAATTGATACGCTTAAGGTTATGGTGATAAGGTTTGTAAAAGGCAAAAATCTTTTTCTGCCGGATAAAAGTCATACGCATTATATTTTATTCGGAATGAAGATAAGGCACAAAGTAACTGTATTCATCTTACAAACTTTTTCATTCTTTTATGCAGCTGCAGCAATTTATTATTTACGCGGATCGGAGATTGGCGGAATAATAATGTATGTAATTCTCTCTATCCCTTTTATGTTTGTACACAAAATACTTGACATTGCACAGAGTAAAATTCATCCGTCTTATTTCAGAGATCTCTACGAAAAGATACCACAGATATTTGTAACAGTATTCCTAAAATTTATTTTGCCCATATTATCATTGCTGACACTTGCTACATTAGTAGGATTGATACCGATCAAATCAAGCATAGATACTAATTTAATGCTGTTGTCCATTGCTTTCATTCTCATGCTGCTGATATATAGTCTTGTCAGTCAGCAAAGCACAAAATATAAGAGTGACATATTGGTTTTTATTAATCTGATAATGTTCTTATTGTATAGCAGCTATTCTGAAACTTTAAGCGGTCAAATTAGTTTTTTGAATTTAATAGGACCCTGGCGGCTGCTGCTTTATACAGTTCTGCCGTGTGTAGTTTTCTTTTTATTTTTTAGAGAAAGACTGCTGCAAAAGAAGGTTACATTTCTGACTGGTATAGATCTGATAATTTCGATATTCATTGTTTTGATAACCGTTACAGCAACCATGCTGCCTAATAGTCAGATTATGAATATTAATGTAATTATCTTCCAAAGTTTTTTACTTTACTTGTTCTATAAAATGATTACAATTGTTAAGGAAAAACTGCAAACACTGCTGTTTTATCTCTCTTTTATAATTCCTCTTCTAATTTTAAGTGTTCTGTTAATCAAAAATTGATGAAAAAACTGTTACCTATTTTGATGGCTGCAGCAGCCGAGTTACTAATGGCGCAAGCAGTTTTCGAACCCTCACATTCAAGTATTTATGAATTTCTGAATCGACTTTCAATAAAAGGAATTCTTGAAATTAATGATGAACTAAAACCATTAACACGTGCAGAGTTAGCCGAGAAATTAAGTGAAGCAGAAGCGCATCTGAAAAATTTGACTTATCTGGAAAAAGAAGAGCTGGCATATTTTAAAAAAGAATTTTCTCCCGAAATACTTCATAATAGTGAAAGAGATTTTGAACCGGAAACTCAGTTCTTTACAAGTACTGATAGTAACGGGTTCAGGTTCTTCTTATTTCATAACGATAATTTTACTTTAAATTTAGATCCGATTTTGGGTGCTGAAATAAAATCCAAGTTTAATGAAGTCCAATATCACCGATGGAATGGACTGCAGCTTTATGGTTACTACAATAAAAATTTGGGGTTTGATTTTTATTTCAGAGATAATGAAGAACGCGGAAACTGGATCGATCGAGCTAAAGCTATGTCGAATGAGCCCGGGGTAAATTTATCTAACAATTTTGAAAAGACAATTGAGTATGTAGATGTTCAAGGGTTAATATCTTACTCATGGAATAGCGGTAATATATCGATAGGCAAACAGCCGATAGAGTGGGGCAGCGGGTTAGGCGGCAAAATAATTTTCAGTAATAAACCGCCTTCTTTCCCATTTATCAAACTAGAATTTAAACCTGTTGACTGGCTGAAATTCATTTATTTTCATGGATGGCTGCATTCAGGAATTGCAGATTCTTCGAGTATAAGATCAACACAGGTAGAAAAGAGAAATAGTGTTTCCCAAATCGAAAAGTTTATTGCAGCACACATGTTCTCTATTTATCCAACTGAAAATCTTTCGATTTCACTCGGTGAATCAATGGTATACAGCGACAAACTTGAGTTCGCTTATTTTATTCCCATTTTGTTTTTCAGAACTGTTGATCACTATCTTGCTAAAGATAAAGTTAACTCGGGCGATAATGCTCAGCTCTTCCTTAATTCTGTTTATAAAAATCATGATTTGAAGACCAAATTTTATGCTACTGTTTTTATAGATGAATTATCCATTACTAAATTGTTGGATGGCGATAATCTTTCTGCTTTAGGTTTCACAACTGGGCTTAGTATGGTTGAACCTGTATTTGAGAATTCAGACATTAGTATCGAATACACCAGGCTTAATCCTTTTGTGTATATGAATTCAAATGATGCACAAACTTTTAGAAGTCATAATTATCAGCTTGGTCATTGGATAGGAAGTAATGCGCATCAGATATACTTTGAATATAATCATTCGCTGCTAAGAGGATTGAGATTTAAACTCTGGAGCGAGTTTATAAGAAAAGGAAAGCTTGAATTGCCCGAAGAACAATATGAATTTCCATATCCTCAATTTCTTTACGGCGAAAAGCTGTCAATTTTTAACCTTGGAATTACAGCAAAATATGAATTCATGCATAACTTATTTGGAGTTCTCAGTTTAACTCATTCCAGCATTTCCGATGAAAGTACACTGCGCACTCCCGATTATCAATTGGGCAGTAAACAATCATTTAGTTTTTCATTCAGCTATGGTTTTTAATTTATTTGAGAAAGTGCTTTGTTTAAGGTGATTGTAAAATTATTTGCAGTACTGCTTTTCATTCCATTGCTGCTTTCATCTCGCTCAAAAGAAATAGTTGGTTATTTTCCGCAATGGAAAGCTGATGATGGCAAGTACTATGTTAAGAATATTGAAACGAGCGGTGCGGCTGATAAACTGACTATACTTAATTATGCTTTTGCATATCCATGGGTAGATTCTGCCGGTAATGTGTCTGTTCGGCTGATGGATTCGTATTCGGATTATTGTCAACCGTACACTGCAAATATGAGTATTGATGGCGAAGCTGATGATTCACTCCAGCATCTTAAGGGCCATTTTAACCAGCTAAGAAAATTAAAGGAAATGCATCCTCATATAAAAATATTAATATCAATTGGGGGTTGGGTTAATTCTGAATATTTCTCGGATGCAGTGCTTACAGAAAAATCAAGAGAATCATTTGTTAACTCATGCATTGAGGTGTTTATTAAAGGCAACTTACCAGCTGATGGTATTCATGGCGGCGAGGGATCGGCAGCAGATATTTTTGACGGTATCGATCTCAATTGGGAGTTTCCGGTTTCGGGCGGTGCAGAAACCACTAAGCATAATCAAAACGATAAAATTAATTTCAGCAAACTTCTTGCTTTATTCAGAGAGAAACTAGATGAAATAGATTCTGATCTTTTGCTGACAGCTGCCATTCCTGGTGCGTACTCATTAATTGAAAATTTTGATATTCAGAACGATCAAAAGTATCTTAACTGGTATAATGTCATGACTTACGATTTCAGCGGGAGGTGGAGTGGTCATTCAATCCATCATACAAATCTGCTTTCTCAAAGTTTTTCAGACAGTAGAACACAGCAAAATTCATTTGATAAAACTGTGAAGATTTTACTTAATAGATATAAGGTACAGCCAAATAAAATTATTCCGGGAATCGCCTTTTATGGCAAATCTTACAAGTTAAAAAGTCTGTCGAGCAATGGATTGAATGAACCATGCATAAATGATTCTAGTATCGCTGCTGAGGAATTCATACAATATCGAGAAATTATTTCAATGAGTGAGAGCAAATATGATTATCGGTGGGATACTGAATCAATGGCTCCATATCTAGTTGGTGAAACTGATTCATTATTTATAACATTTGATGATCTCCAATCAGCAGTTCTTAAGTCACAGTATGCACATGCTTACAATCTTGGAGGTGTAATGTTCTGGGATCTAAGCGGAGATGATATTACAGGTTCATTTGTAAATGCTATATCAAGCGGGGAAATGCCTGTAATAAAATCAAAGAATGAGATAAATGTAAATGAAAACAATCCACTGAAAATTGTGCGTCCCGATAATTTTAGTTCTTTCCTGGAAGGTTCCGACATTGTTATTGAAACAGAAATAAAAAATCAATTTTGTACAGTAGAATTTTATGTTGATGATGAATTGATTGGCCGGGATACAATGCCGCCTTACAACTGGGTATGGTTTAATACTGAAGAGGGGATTCACACTTTAGAAGCGCGAGTAAAGTCTTCTAATAGTGAGTTTATTCGATCGTTGCCCATAACCATTAGCATAATTAAAAAATAAAACTCCTTCCTCAATTTCTGCAATAAAACCATCTAACCTAAACATTCTCTCCAACTAGTTCGGGCCTTAAAAAATTTCAAAAAATTTATTGATTGTTAAGTGATTTCCGTTTAGTTTTCAACTAGGTATTCGTATAAGTAAACTGTTTTAAACAAGCAGATATTGTGAAAATATTTAAAGCGATATCTATTTTTAAGTCACTGGTGCAGTTGAATGAACGGAATGGATTCTTCTTCTTTTTTAATTGATGATTTATCTAATTTAATCATCAAAATAAAAAATGACGACACAGCCGCTTTCAAAGAATTTTTCTTTTTAATGCAGCCGGGGATTTATAAATTTTTACTTCGATATACGGCGGAGCCGGAAAGTGCAAAAGATCTTGTTCAGGAGACGTTTATTAATTTTTGGCAGCACCGGGCACAGCTTGAGTCAAAATTTCCTCCTAAGTCTTACCTTTATAAAATAGCCAGAAATCTGGCCATAAATTATGTAAGCAGGAATCATCCGGACACCTGTGCAAAATTTCAAAAGCCGGATATTATTTCATCGCTGTTAAATCCTGAAGAAGAATATGAAAAACATTTTTTAATGAATGAATTTCAAAATGCAGTAAATGAACTACCGGAAAGATGCCGTGCTACATTTATTCTTTGCAAATATGAAGGATTTGAATACTCTGAGATTGCAGATATTTTGGATGTATCTCTGCAAACAGTTAAAAACCAGATGAATAAAGCTTTATCCATTCTTAAAAAACTGCTCTCAGCCCACTTAAAGTAACAATCTTACCAGCACGTTTATAAATTCTTTGCGGCTCTGCGCCTTTGCGGTAAAAATAATTTTTGTTCAAGCAGAAGACAGGAATTCTCAGCCGCTAAGTTTATTCAAAATGAAATTTTATTTCATCCTCAATAGTACTTTTCCCCAGCTTTTGTGTATTATAGGTATAGACTAACTGATGCTATGCTTAAGAAAAAACCAAAATACTTAGATTCTCAATTCCTAATTCGAGTAATCAAGAATGAAGTTAGCCCCGAGGAACATGAATTCTTTTTATCATGGCTATCTGAATCGGATAAAAATAAGGAAGAGTTTGGGGATTTAGTTCATCTTTGGGATTTAGCAGATAATTCTCAAATATCCGAAATTCCGAATCCAACTGAACAGTGGGATAACATCCAGGCAGCTCTTAACAAAACACCTATTTCAATCAAACATAAACCTCAGCAAATTGAAACTTCTGTAAATTCACCTCAGATTAATTATAAATACAGTTCTCCAATAAAGACAGATTTCAGCTGGCTGTATCAAGTTGCTGCTATGATAATTATTATGATTGGCGTGTTTTTTTTAATTAAGCAGAATAATCCGGTATTGCCCAATCAACCAAGACAAGCTGCAGAACAGCAGCTAATCATCAATCATGAACTAACAACTCAAAAAGGTGAACGTAAAACATTACCATTATCTGACGGAACAATTGTTTACTTGAACTCTGATAGTAAACTTGTTTACCCGGCAATATTTGCGGAATCCTCTCGAGAAGTTGAAGTAGAAGGTGAAGCTTATTTCTCAGTAATTCCTGATAAAAGCAGAGCATTCAAGGTTAAATCCGGCAATGTTGTTACCATAGTCACCGGCACTGAATTCAATGTTAAAAATCGTAATGGCAGAGTTAATGTTGTTGTTGCTAAGGGCTCTGTGACAACCTACTCTAATGGTTTTGTTGAGGGAATAAATCTCAAGAAAGGTGAAATGATTACCTTTTCCGAGAAGAGAGGATTCAGCTCTCCAACCAAAGTAAATTTAGATTATTTTCTTGCTTGGAGATGGGATAAACTGGCTTTTGCCCGCACTTCCTTAAATGATGTTATGGCAGAAGTTGAGAGATGTTATAATCTGCCTGTGGTATTTCAAAATGACAGCATTCGCACTAAAAGATTTACTGGGACATTTAAAACCGATTCATTATCTCAACTGCTTTCTATAATCAGTCTTACACTCGATGTTAAAATTAATTATGATGGTCACAAGGTAATCTTAAACTAAAAATTTAGAGCTTAAAACTTTAGCTGCTTATGAAACTTTCAAAACTATTTTATTTTTTCCTCTTTGCTTTTATTGCGGCAGGCAAACCTAGTATAATTGCTCAAGATGATCGAGAAATTATTGATCAAAAGTCCGGAAGCATTGCACAAGAAGAGGCGTATAATATAGCTGACAGCATTTCGCCTGCTGAAAATATAGTGGGCGTTAAGTCAAGTTTATCGCAAAAGATTACAATTTCACTTTTTAATGTTTCTCTTGAAGAAGTTTTAAAACATATTTCCGATTCTCTAAAAGTAAACTTTGCTTACGGGGATCAGATCATAAAAATCAAAAACCTAAATCTTTCTGTTAATAATGAACCGCTCCACACTGTTTTAGATAAAATGCTGGAACCTTATGACATAAGTTATTTTGAGTATGAAACCGGAAAGATAGCTTTAGCTAAATCTACAAAAGTTGATGAGAGAACCGGTGGTGTAAAAGGTATAATTAAAGATGAAAACAATGAAATTCTTATTGGTGTGAATGTGATGTTAAAAGAGATAAGAATCGGCTGTGCATCCGATTTGAAAGGCAATTACTCAATCAGAAACATTAAACCTGGTGAATATACACTTGAAGTGTCATGCGTGGGTTATGAAAAGCTCACTCAAAAAATAAGAATAAGAGAAGGACAAATACTTGAAATTAATATTTCGCTTAAATCTACTGCTTTCCAAATTGGCGGAATTGAAGTGATCGGAACATCTGATTTACTACCAAGCGATGTTACAACTAAAACAACAATTACAAGCGGTGAGATTGAACATTTTCAAGCTGCGAGCATTAAAGATGTGCTTGATCTTGTTCCCGGAATTCAGAAATCTGATAATCCCGGCTTAGGCAAAACAACTCAAGTTGCAGTAAGAGGTGATGAATCGGATGCATTAAGTGCTTTTGGAACTTTAATAATTATTGATGGAACTCCTGTTTCTAACAATGCTAATCTGCAATTTGAAAGTTTAACCGGAGCAAAATTTGGTTCATCAAGTTTGGGAAGAGGAATTGATTTAAGAACTATTCCTGCAGACAACATAGAGAATCTTGAAGTAATAACTGGCCTTCCATCTGTAAAATACGGCGATGTTACTTCTGGAGTTATAAATGTTCAATCTAAAATTGGTCCTACTCCAAACCGTTTTAAGTTTAAAAATAATCCGGACACGCGCGAAGGAAATTTTGGAGGCGGTATTGTTTTAGGTGAGGGCTCCCTAAGTTATAATTTAAATGCTGCACAAAGTGAAAGAGATATTCGTGTTGCTGGTGATGAATATTTAAGATTAACCGGACAGTTAGTCTACTCGGCTAATTATTTTGAGAATAGACTAAGCAATAATACCAAAGTACTTTTTCAGCGAATTCTTGATGAAGAAGAACCGAAAGGAGATTTGCAGCAAATTAAAAATTACAACCGCGGATATACTTTCACTCTTTCCACTTGGGGGAAATATAAACCCGAAGATGAAGTTTCTGCAATTGATTATAATTTATTTGTGACGATGCGACGCGAGAATACCATGAAGTCTAGATTGAAGACTGAATACGTTGCTCTTCCTTCCGGTGATACTATTGCAAGTTACATCGGTAAAGTTGAAACTAAAGGAATTGAATGGACACTCGGTGGAAGATTGGAGTGGAATAAAATATTTTATACAGGCGATATCATCCACAAAGTACTTTTTGGGATTGATCCGCAGTACAATGCAAACACAGGTCAAGGTGTTATGTTCGACACACTTCTGAATTACTATGGAGTCGAATCAGGCAAACGGCCATATTCATTCGATGATATTCCAGGGCAGCTTCTAACAAGTATTTATTTTGAAGATAAACTAACCTGGCATTCCATTTTTGATTTTAATCTTATGTTCGGATTTAGATATGAGATGTACCGCCCTTACAAATTTAATTTATCGGGTTTATGGGGAGATGGAGATTTAGTTGAATCGCATCAAGGTACTTTTTTCAATCCTAGAATCAATTTGATGGTTTATCTTTCTGATGCAAATCAAATAAGATTAAGTGCAGGTACATCATCAAAATCTCCGCCAATGAGCATCATCTATCCGCCGGAAGATGTTTTCCTCTGGCGTAACCCAGATGACGGATCAAAATCATATTTACGATATGATAGAAGAGTTCCTGAACTTAAAGGTTATAGGGAAACCATGTTTGAAATTGCGTATGATCATAAGTTCATGAATTTATTTGGAGTATCGGCATCTGCATATTATAAATTCAGAAAGAATGAGCCTAAGAGTCAAAGTGTACGAGTATTTGTTTTATCGCAAACTGGAACTTCTGACAAGCTTTATTATATAGATGAGTTCTCGCTTCCAGTGAATATTGGGAAAACCGAAACCAAAGGAATTGAATTCTCATTTAAGACAGCCAAGATCAAACCATTAAATATGGATTTTCAAATAACCGGTTCATATAATTATATAAAGTACCCCGGTACAGGTATGAGCTATTCATCAACGCCCTCAAATGATAAAGGACAAACGGCTAACTACCGCATAACAATTGGAGGCGTAGATACTCTAATTGGGTTCATATATAATCCAGGTCACCGGTGGAATGATCGATTCCAAATCAATTATTACGTGAAATACACACTAGCTCCGTTAGGTTTATGGATAACCTTGCGTGCTGAACAATTAGTCTGGGAAAAAAATCAAAGTTTGAATCAATCTCCAATTTTTCTTGATAAAGCAACACAAGGTGCAATTGAATCATACTATTTCGAAAGGGAAATTAAACGGAAACCACAAAAGTGGTTATTCAATATCAGCATGAGCAAATCTTTATTTGAGGGTGCCGAAGTTTCGTTCTATGTTAACAATTTTATAGATGATCCGGCTCTTTACCGTTACTACAGCAGCATTGACTATGAAACAGAAACAACCAGAAATCCATCATTATTTTATGGACTTGAATTCAGTATGATAATTGACAAATTGTTAGGAATAGGAGGGAAGAATGAAGAAGATTAGTTCTGTTTTTTTGTTTTTGCTTCTTGGATTAATAAGCTGTCAAGAGGAACCGCCTGTTGTACCTGATGGTAATTCAAAAATCAATTTGATGGCACTTGGCGATACAACCCTTGTCGATTCAATTCCTCATTTTATTCCAATGCAAAATGCCAAAGTCATTCTTTCCTCGGAATACGGATTGATGATAAAGTATACCGATCAAAACGGCAGTTTAATATTAGAAGGATTACCTGCCGCTGCTTACAGTATTTCTGTGAGAATGCCGCATCCGTTAAACGAAAATATACTTCTCGTTGGAAATATTCGTGACGTGCAGGTGTCACCCGCTCAGGTTACCGCTGATACAATTTTTGCTGAACAAGTTGCTAATACGGGAATTGCAATCAACGAAATTTATGCCGGGGGTCCTTTAAATAACATCTTTTTCTTTTATGATCAGTTCATCGAACTTTATAACTACAGCGATGAAATAAAATATGTTGATGGAATGATTGTAACAAGAGTTTCGGGAAATAACGATGGCGGTCAAGGTCCTGGTGCTGATGAAGGAAATGACGGCGATATTGATGGAGTGACCTACATTTTCAAGTTTCCCGGTAAACCAGGTGAGACTAATTATCCGTTTTATCCGCATACTTTTTTGGTACTTGCATCCACAGCAGTTAATCATAAAAATGTTGTTTCCACAAGCTATGATTTAAGTAATGCTGATTGGGAATTTTACAATCAGTTCTCTGCAAGTGATTTTGATAATCCTAATGTTAAGAATTTAATTAACATTCGGTCAGATCGAACTGTGGATTTCCTTATAAACTTAGTAAGTGACGTTATCGTTCTTGGTTCCGGTGTTGATCCCCTTTGGGAAGATGGGCTTGATCTCCCAACGGTAATTGACGGCGTCCAGTATAAATCTAGTGTTACTTCAAGAAAAACTTTAGATGCAAGAGTAGATAAAGGATTTGCCCAATCGCCGCCAAAGTACAGCGGCAAATCAATGCGAAGAAGAGAACCCGGTGTTGATACTAATGATGCAACCTTGGATTGGGAGCCAATTCCTTTTGCAACTCCAGGATTTCATTAATAAAGTGTAATATTCTGCCTCAGCCAAAGGCTGATAAAAGAGGCGGATAAATAAGAGAAAGAGTAAAAAAAATGAGTGAAGCTGTTGTTCAAGTTAAAAATTTAACACATTACTACGGAAACAGATTAATCTTCGAAAACTTTAATTTCGAAATTAAGAAAGGTTCCATCTTTGGTTTGCTTGGTAAGAATGGTACCGGTAAAACAACAACCATAAATATTCTTAATGGATTCTTAAAACAAACATCAGGTCAATGCCTAGTATTTGGCGAAGACTCGCATAGTTTATCGCCCGAAACAAAAGCAAGAGTTGGATTTCTTATTGAAGGTCACATTCAATATTCATTTATGAATATTAAGCAGATAGAAAAATTCTACTCGGCATTTTATCCCAAATGGAAAAAAGAACCATATTGGGAATTGATGAGCAAACTTCAGGTTTCAGAAAATCAAAAAATTTCCAGGATGTCATGCGGGCAGCGTTCGCAGGTAGCACTGGGGCTGTTACTTGCTCAAGATCCCGATCTTCTAATACTTGATGATTACTCAATGGGCCTTGATGCCGGTTACAGAAGATTGTTTATAGATTATCTTACCGAATATGCTAAAGCCGAAAACAAAACAATTTTTATTACATCGCATATCATTCAAGATTTAGAAGAACTTCTTGATGACTGTGTGATAATTGATTACAGATCAGTACTGCTTACCATGCCAATAAAGCAGTTCTTAAATGAGTTTAAGCTGTACAAATGTGATCTGCTGGATTCGGTTTCTTCCATTAAAAAAGATGAAGTAATAAAAAATTCTGAAATCATAAAAAACAAAGCTTCATTTTATTCGTTTACTGGCAAGAATGAATTGGAAACTCATCTTGCAAAGCTTGGCATTAAGCATTCAGAGCTGCATCAAGTTCAAATGTCGCTTGAGGATGCATTTATCGGTTTAACAGGAAAATATTAGGATATGAAAATGATAAAATCTTTACTTTACAAAGAATGGTTAAAAATCAGATGGAGTTTTATCGGTTTGCTGCTGGTAAACTTAATTGTAGTTGTAAGCATATGTGTTTCGCTTTATAATGATTTTAAGTTTTATAAGCCGAATCAAATTTATGATGGAGTTTTATCTTGGGGATATGTTTTTTACATAGATCTCATGTACATCCCGCTTGCTACAGGCTTACTGCTTGGAGTAGTTCAATTCTTTTCGGAAATAAATTCCAGCCGGCTAAAGCTTACACTTCATTTACCGATGAAAGAGAGCAGTTCTTTACTTTCTATGCAATGGTATGGCTTGGGCTTGTTAGTTCTCATTTTTATTATTGATGCAGTTATTATTTCTATTCTAACATCATCATATTTTCCTTATGAAGTTGTTAACAGCTTTTTAAGTATTTCGCTGCCGTGGTTTTTAGCGGGATTAACCGCCTACATCTTTATCTCACTGATATTTGTTGAGCCCTCGTGGAGCAGAAGAATATTTATGGCAGTTGTTGGAGTAGGTTTTGTTAACCTTCTTTTTAGCAACATAATTGCTATGGGTATTGAAGCAATTTTCAGCAGAACCGATTTGTATTTTTTTATTATCACAATTTTACTCACTCCAATTATTCTGCTGGCTGGTTATAATTATAAAAAGGGAATAAGATAATGAATATTAAATCCGTTAAAATTTTATTAGCAGCTGCAATCATTTTTATATCATCAATTTATTTACCCGATATTTTTTGGAGTACCTTTAAGTATAAATCCGATAGACCTTCCGTTTCTTTCAGTCCAATTGTTAATGATTTTCTTTTCACGTATCCAGGAAAAGATAATTCTTCAATTAGAGATAGAAAGGGCAAAACATATACACGCGATGAATATGAAGCGGCAATGCCCCAGCTCAACTTTGCTCAACTGATGTTTTCCGGTAAAATGCCGGATTCTGTTAATGGTGTTAAAGTAGATGTTCCAATGATGAGAAAGAATCTTTTCCAAAGCAGATTTGAACCAAGCACAATTGATGGATTGAACTATATGCTGAATCCTTTAATTGAATCAAGTTCAGGAAGAGTTAATCTGGAATATCCGAATGAGTTTTTCATCATTAAAAACAGAATGGAGATTATTGATGCAAGAACTAATTCAGTAAATGAAGAGATGACAAAATTATTTACTGATGCTTTAAGTAAAAGCGGTTTTGTTTTTCCTGCTAAGGAAGCATTTGGCAATCCAACAACACGCAAGCCTTACGATGAAGGTTATTTTGTTGTTGATGCTAAAGATCAATTCTTCCATATAAAACGGATTAAAGATAAACCGTTCTGCAAAAAGATTTATCTCCCAAAAGGAATTAAAGTTGTTCACATGAATGTGCATGAAATTGCACTAAAAGAGTTCTACGGCATCTTTGTTACCGAAGATAATGGATTGTACTTTTTATCCTATGGAGACTATAAAACAATAAAGCTGGCAATTGAAGATTACAATTACAAAACTTCGTCCATTAGAATATTAGGTGATCTTTTCCACAGAACTATTTCCGTTAATAATGAAGACAGCTACAGCGTATTCGTTTTTGATAGAAACTATAACTTGAAGGACAAGTACACAGGGCAATTGACTGGCAAGTATGAATCAGCACAAGGAAAAATATCTGCTTATGTGTTCCCATTTTCATTAAGTATTCTCAGCAATAAAACAATGTTTGTTAACTTCTTCCTTAAGTTTATTGATTTCAGATTTTTTGCTGGAAATATTATTCTGCTTTTAGGATTGATCGGATTCTTCTTACTAAAAAAAATACCGGTAAACAAAAATTTATTCTCAATAATCTTAGTTGCCATTGCGGGTATTTATGGTCTTATTGCAGTACTAGTTATCAGAGATTTTTTTACATCTAACAACAAAAAGTTAGAGAAATGAAAAAGCAATTTTATCTTTTTGTCTTGTTTTGGATTTTAATTTCAACTTTGTCGCCTGCACAGCAAAGCCGCCTATCATCTTTAGGCGGATTATCAATTGGAATTGAGGATAAAGATAATTTGCTTACTCCATTTGATTTTGGAAATAATCCTGCTTGGTTGTTCATGGACGAAAAAGAAACCTACCTAAACATCTCCCCAGCAATCAGCAACAGTTGGGGAAGTTATCACAGAAAGTATGATTCTGAAGGTGATATGTATTACGGTACTTCATTCAAAGGAATAAAACCTTTGGGGCAGCTTGGAACGTTTTTAGGTTATACTTCTTACGATTATGAAATTAGGAGAAATTACAATCGTACACTTAAGTATGACAGTTATTCCGGCGAAGCATTCTTTTTTGTTGATACAACTGCAGGCAACTTTCATTATAATGGACCTAAAGTGAATTTAATGTACAGCTGGGAACTTCTTGATAATCTATACGCCGGCGGTTCAGTCACTTATCAACTATTGGATGGATTAAAAAAAGTTTATACCTATGCTAAAACAATTTACAGGAATGTTGGGGGCAATTTCGGACTAGCTTATGAGTTAGACAAGGATATAGTTATTGGTGCTCATTATACTTTTTTTGACACTCAAGAATCAATAGAAGCAGCGGATGTAAATTTGCTTGAGGTTGAAACATTTAACTATCGAGGAGAAACATACTTTGTCCCCGATCGCGGTTCATCTGTTACTCAAAAAATTAGGAAGAAGTCTTCAACTTTCTCAGGGCAATTATTCTATCAAGTTATGGATGAGCTGCAGGCGGCAATTCAAACAAATTACTCTTTGGCAAACTCCAAAGTGCTAATACCTGAAGGAAGTTTTAAGGAAGTTGAAGAAGGATATGCATCGTTTGAATCATTTGATGTTCAGTTTAAGTCCCAATATAAAATAGATGAAAATTTTACTGCAGGTTGTTATGCTGCTTATGCAAGCAGAGATAGCTGGTCTCGTCATTCACATAAAAATTTGCTTTTGTGGGATTGGAATATAAATAATGTGAGTGTAGGGGTTGGGTCATCTTACAAAGTTACTCAAGAATTAATGGTCGGAATTGATTATATGCTTGGTTGGAAGAAAATCGATTCCACAAAATATATTGATAATAGGGCAGCATATTTAAATTCTAATGATCATACTTTTCGGCTGGGTGCAGAATATAAAATGCTGGGAAACGTTTTTCTGCGCGGAGGTTATAGCTTAAATATGGATGAGTATGATATTTACTATGGCGGTGAAAATGTAAAGAATCATTCATTTACATTAGGAATTGGATTGCCGATTAACGAAAGCATTTTATTGGATTCTCACATCAATTATTCGAAAATTTCGCCGGGAAATAACTCAGCAATTGCCCGTTCATTTCTTGGTGCATTTGTTACAGTTAGGTTAAATTCTTTTTAGTAATTATTTAGAAATATTATCAACTCAATTATTAAAAGTAGGTTTTAGGAGGAAGGAATGAAGATTTTTTTCATAGCTAAATCAATACTATTTGCCCTTGTACTTTTTGTGTCTGTACATGCACAAACTTTCAGACAAGTTACAGATTATTCTTATCCTGCAATGAGCGATATGCATTTTATTAACGCAACTACAGGATGGTTTGTGGCTTCAAATGGTGATGTACGTAAGTCAACTGATGGAGGAAGTACTTGGACTAAACTTCCCAAACCTTCTATAACTGATTTTGACACCTTGAAGGCGGTATTTTTTCTTGATCAAAATATTGGATTTGTTGGAAAGAATGGGAACAAATTATTTAAAACAACTGATGGTGGAATGAATTGGTCGGAAATAACTGTAAATGGAGGTATTAGTCCAATAGTTAGTATTATATTCCATGACGTAAATAAAGGATGGATTTTAGTATCATCATCATCTGCTGCAAAAGTTTTATGTACAACCGATGGTGGATCAACCTGGAACACTGACCTTAATCATACTACTGGAGATTTGGAAGACATGTCCTTCTTTGGAGAAAACAATGGCATTATTGTCGGTGGCGGCGTTGGTAAGATTGATATTTTTTATACATCGAATGGGAGAACCTGGAATAAAGCTGCGGCACCAACTCTTCCAACCGGTTACACTCGAACAGATATCCGCGGTGTATATATGGTAAATGCAAATTTAGCTTACGCTGTGGGCTGGGGATCACTTGTCGGTGCTCAACCGAGCATTCATTTAAAAACTATTGATGGTGGAGCAACTTGGCAATATCTTACACAGTTGGATTCAAATCGTACTTATGATAATCTTAATGCCGTTTACTTTAAAGATGAGAACAATGGCATTGCCGTTGGAAGTTCTAGCAGAGAAACAATTGTAGTAAGAACCAGTGATGCCGGCCAAAACTGGTTGCAGGTTGATATTGCGTGCGGCGACGCTTTAAATACACTGAATGGATTTGGCAATGATCTTATAACATCTGGCGGTGGAGGAGTAATATTTAGCACTTCTAACTTTGGAGATACATGGCAGTTACTTACACCTATTCCTAATGAAAGTGTGTATAGTTTAGCTGTAATCGATGATAATCTTATTTATGGTGCTGGGTTCAATTCAATATTCTTTAAATCAACAGATGGCGGAAATAGTTGGGATTGCAGTTTTTTAAGAGCCGATGGTATGAGTTCGAATATTCAAAGCATTTGCTTTGTTAATTCCGACATTGGTTACGCTGCATTCTCTTATGGAATGGCTGCAAAAACAACTGATGGAGGAGCTACTTGGAAACAGATAATTCCTATAACCACTTCCTCTACCACCACGTTCTATTCAACCTTTTTCTTAAATCAAAATTATGGTTTTGTAGTAGGTAAAGAAGCGAGTAATGTTGATGTGATTTATAAGACAACTGATGGTGGAATATCCTGGGACAAAAAAACGAATCTTTTTGCTACCAATTTACGTGCTGTGACATTTAAAGATGTAAATAATGGAATTGTTGTAGGCGAAAAACTTAAGGCTGCTTTTACAACAGATGGCGGATCCACATGGACACCGTCGGTATTTAATTCTTTACCGCCTGGAACTACTACTCCAACACTATTTGACGTTACTTTTTCTTCTGGAAATAATGCGATTGCTGTTGGTGATAAATTAATTCTATTAAGTTCCGATGGAGGTGCAACATGGAATTATTCACCAGTAACAAACTTAGTGGAAGCATTGAATGGAGTAAAATTTTTTAATTCGGATAATGGATATGCAGTTGGTTCAAGAACATCTGCCCCTCGAAGTGTTGGTGTTTATTTTACTTCGGATGCTGGCTTAACATGGTCTAACCAGGCTGCTTTAGCTGTCTTCGACACAATGCGAGCGCTTCAGGATGTTTCAATATCAGCTTCTGGTCATGCATGGATTGGTGCTGGTTCGAGCGCAATTTATACCAATAGTCCATTGGTCGGTGTTAATGATAAAATCGAAACTCCTTTAGATTTTAGTTTAAATCAAAACTATCCGAATCCATTTAATCC
>JACAFC010000185.1 GCA_013388515.1 Ignavibacteriaceae bacterium
ACATGTAATTAGGTAAGTGTGTCATGAATAAAATTACTCTTATTCATTTTTTACCCCACAACAGCTATAATTATTCAATTTCCATTCATTTTGGAATCAATTCATGTGATGGCATATCTCTTGATACATAGAAAAAAATATGAAATAGGATATGGAAACATGAAAACTTCCGCAAAAATTTTAATTGTCGAAGATGAAAATATTGTGGCGATGGACATCCGAAAAATGTTGTTGGAGTCAGGTTATGAAATCACATCTATTGTAAACTCAGGTGAAGAGGCAATACAGGTTGTGAGAGAGCAAAAACCAGATCTGATATTAATGGATATAGTATTAAAAGGAAAAATGACCGGAATTGATGCATCTAGAATAATTACCCAATATTTTGATGTTCCGATAATCTATTTGACTGCACTATCAAGTGATGATTCGCTTTTAGAAGCAAAGAGCAGGGAATCTTATGGTTTTTTGTTTAAGCCATTTGGTGCAAGTGAATTAAATATAGCTATTGAGATGGCATTTATTAATAGGGGTATTGAAGAGGGAGATTCAATTAATCAAAGCTAACAATTCAATTAAAACCCATTTCCAATTTTCTAATCCTTACATTCCACCTTCCCATACAACCATGAATTTTGTTAGATAGTTTTTTTTCAAAATTATTACTAATATTTTCATAGTTTTCATAGGGATTTTGATAAGCTGATCTATTTTATCGCTTAAATATTTTTAATTGTTGCCAAAATGAAAAAGACTTTCATACAAATATTTTTTCCCCTCATTATCATTCTATCTATTAGTGAAACATATGCGCGAAAAGTAGTAAACAATGAATATATTATTAAACAGCTAAAAATAGAGGATGGTTTATCGCAAAGTTCAATTCTTTCTATTCTTCAAGATCAAAAAGGATACATGTGGTTTGGTACCGGAAGCGGATTAAATAGATATGATGGTTATTCCTTTAAGGTTTATCTTAATGATCCTACGGATTCACTTTCGTTATCTGATAATGGTATCTCAGCATTATTCGAGGATAAGGATGGATTTATGTGGGTTGGCACCTCCGGTGGATACCTTAATAAGTTCGATAGAAAAACTGAAAAATTTGAAAGGATCGATCTTAATTTATTTGAGGATAAAAGTAGAAAAGTTGATGATAATTACTTTGAATACCCATTGCTGTATTCTCGCAACAGTGATAATTCTGTAACCACTATTTCAGAGGATCATAGCGGAAAAATTTGGGTAGGAACTTGGGGACACGGAGTCTTTATATATGATAAGCATAAAAAATCACTTCTTAATCTTCGGCATTCTAAGGAAATAATTTCGAGCTTAAGTTATAACCGTGTGACAAAGATTCTTACCACAAAAAACGGAGACGTATGGGTTGCCACTTTTGGCGGTGGACTTAACAAGTTGATGCAGAAAAATAAAATAAATAGCGATAATGATTTTTATTTATTTCAGAAATTTGGAAAGTCTAAATCAAATAATTACAGCCTTAATGATGATAAAGTTACTTCACTATTTGAAAGTGAAAATGGAACTTTATGGATAGGCACTTATTACGGAGGATTGAATAAACTGAAACTTCCGATTAAAAACTTTGATTCAAGTAAAATTCAATTTGAACACTGGGTACCATCTGTTGCAATGAAGGACTTCGCAAATAAATTTTCAATTATGGCTATAACAGAAGACGATTCAAATTTTTTGTGGGTGGGAACATTTGGAAACGGATTAAATAGAATCAATCTTGTAAATAACACAGTAATAAATTTTCAACATAATGACTTGGATGAAAATTCTATTGCAGACAATGATATTATTTCTTTGTTTAAAGATAAATCTGGCATAATTTGGGCAGGAACTCATTTAGGCGAGGGTATAAGCCAGCTAACGAGACAAAGCATCAAATTCAACATCATAAAGTCTATTCCCGGCAGTAAGCTAAATATTAATGATAATGTAATTTGGTCCATATTACAGGACAAGGAAAATATATTGTGGATCGGAACATATAGAGGTGGGCTTAATAGGATTGATGAAGTAAGAAATAAGATTACCTACTTTAAAAACAGTTTGAGTAAAAATTCGTTAAGTGATAATCATGTTAGGTCTTTAATCGAGGATAAATTTGGTAATATATGGATTGGAACATATTCTGGTGGTCTTAACAGGTTAGATAAAGCCACAAGCAGTATTTTTAGATTCATGCATAATCCTCAAAATTCATTAAGTATAGGAGGCAACCAAATACAAAAACTATATATCGATTCCAACTCAACACTGTGGATTGCTGTATTTGGCGGCGGCTTAAATGCTTTAGATCTGAATGATTTAAATTTTTCATATCCAAGTTTCAAAAAGTATAAGCATAATCCATCCGATTCATTAAGTATAAGTGACAATCGTGTTTACACAATTTATGAAGATCGTAATAGTAACTTTTGGGTAGGCACTTTCGGAGGTGGTTTGAATAAACTTAACAAAAAGGATGGAACCTTTAAAAGATATCGTTATGATTATCGGAATCCCTTCAGTCTTCAAAATGATAAAATACTTTGCATTTATGAGGATAAAGCTGATAATTTTTGGTTGGGGAGTTCTGGAAGCGGACTGTTAAAGTTCGATAGAACGACAGAAAGATTTACAGCTGAGGGATATAAGTATAACATCGATGCTGACGTAATTTATGGAATATTGGAGGATGAACAAAACAATCTTTGGTTAAGCACAAGTAATGGAATTTATAAATACTCATATCTGATTGGCAGGGTTGTGCATTATGATGTACAAGACGGAGTTCAAAGCTTAGAGTTTAGTGGAGGTGCTTACTTTAAATCTGGCAATGGTGAAATGTTCTTCGGGGGAATAAATGGATTAAATAGATTCTTCCCAACGCAAGTAAAGGATGACTCATTCATTCCGCCAATAGTAATCACAAGCATCAAAATTAATAACCAAATAGTTAAAGGGGAAAGGGGAAGTCTGTCCTTAAATTATCATGAAAATTTTTTAACAATTGAATTTGCTGCTCTGTCTTTTTCCAATCCCCTAAATAATTCTTACAGTTATATTTTGGAAGGATTTGATGAAAATTGGGAGAATTGTGATGCAAAATATCGCATGGCTACTTATACAAATTTACCTCCTGGGAAATATATTTTCAGAGTTAGAGGATCAAATCATGATGGAGTATGGAATCCGATTGATGCAAGAATCCAGATATTAATTCATCCTCCGTTTTGGAAAACATGGTGGTTTATTACCCTCACAGTAGTATTTGCAGTTGCTGCTATTTATACGCTTAGTTCAATCCACTATAGAAACAAATTGAGAATTGAAAAATTGAAAACAAAATTAGCAGCCGATTTACATGACAATATTGGTTCAGGTTTAACTGAGATTTCAATTCTAAGCGAAATTGCTCAATCTGATTATGATTGTAAAAGAGAACCAAATGTATTGGCCAAATTGAGAAGTATTAGTGAAACTGCTAGACAGCTAATCGATAATATGAGTGATATAGTCTGGGTAGTAAATCCTGACCGTGATTCACTTAATGATTTATTAGTCCGATTAAAAGATTCATATTCTGATATTCTTTCTTCGTATGGAATTTCCTTTAAAATTTCAAATTTGGATAAATTAAATAATTTAACATTACCGATGGAATATCGTCAAAATCTTTATTTGATTTTTAAAGAAGCAATTAATAATTCTATTAAACACAGTAAATGTAAAAAATTGTTACTTCAGGCTAATGTTAGAAGTAATGTTTTGGAACTTGTTTTATATGATGACGGTGTAGGATGCGATCTCAAACATATCGAACGTGGAAATGGTATTCGAAATATGGATCTCCGTTCTAAAAATATAGGGGGAAAACTTAAATGGAGTTCTGTACCCTTAAAAGGAACAACTGTTAGGTTTATCGGTCAAATTACTAATAGAAATGTATTCAAAAAACTATTTTAATATTATTTTGAAATGATTAACGTTATTGTAGTTGAAGATAATAAAACAATTCGTGAGGGATTAGCAATTCTGATAAATGGGACTGAGGGATTTAAATGTGTTGGTGCGTTTGGGGATTGTGAATCATTTCTAAAGGACTTTGAACTGCTAGATGCTGATGTTGTTTTAATGGATATTGGATTACCGGGTATAAATGGGATTGAAGGCGTTAAAAGAGCAAAACAAACAAATCCAGATATTAGTATTTTAATGTTAACGGTTTATGAGGAAAGTGAAGTAGTTTATGATGCATTGTGTGCTGGTGCTTATGGTTATTTGGTAAAAAAAACTCCACCATCAAGATTAATTGAAGCCATTAGAGAGGTTTATGAAGGAGGCTCTCCAATGAGTTCTCGTATTGCCAGACAAGTTATTACATCTTTCCAAAACTACAATGTTCCTAACAAAATCAATTCCCAGTATAATCTTAGCAGCAGAGAAAAAGAAGTACTGCATCATCTTGCAGAGGGCAGCAATTATCAAGAGATTGCTGATGTTTTATTTATAAGTGTAGATACAATCAGACATCACATAAGAAATGTTTATAAGAAACTTCAGGTTCACTCCCAGTCAGAAGCTGTTGCTAAAGCTATAAGAAAAAAACTCATTTAGCCAGTCCTCAGGATACTTTACCTAATTTTAACAAATGGATCCATAGAATTAAAACCGCATAAATATGCAGTTGATTCTTCACTGCAACTATCTTATTTAGAAGTCGAGTTTGAAGATATCCAAAAAACTGAATGGAAAATAATACTGGAGGTTGAATGAGTACATCGTTAAGATTCGAAGAACTCAGTAATCCGCTTAGTGATTTGATCTCAGATGAAATTTTTGAGATGCTAAATAGCCGAGGGTTTATTAATCAAAATGCAGCACGCGATCATTTTATTAGAAAACGTTTTAAATCCTTAAGAGCATCCAAAATAAGTGCAGGAGACGCAATAGACCAGTTGAGGAAAGATTATCCATACCTGCAATTTGAAACGATACGCCAAATTGTTTACAACCCGAGCAGGTAGAAACAAGCTAAAAATATTATAGCCCATTCTCATCAGTCAGTTTTATCAATTATCAGCAGCCCGCATGATATAATAACATTGGCAGAGGATGGGCTAAAATATTGCTGTTCGATTGTTTATCAAAGTGAAACAAAAAGACAAAATCAAATTTCCCAAGTGGTATAGATATTGAAAAATATTAGTTGATTTAATTATTGATTTTGCTTCCCGCACAAATTTGAATCTTATGCTTAACGAAAGATACGATTACGAATGTGAAATGATTCGAGGAGTTTGTAAAAATGGAATATTTAGTAATTATTGCATGTATATTTTTCCTACTTGTTTTATTGCGATCCATTATTGAGGATAAAGAAAACGATGAAAAGAATTTTAGAAAATATGTATCTGGTGATTATTAATTTGAGAACGTAGGGAAATTTGGAAGCTGATTGATGATAAGATTGTGCCTTTGCAATAATGCAAAGGCACATCTTTAAATTTCTATTTAGTTCTTTTGAATTCTATACGGCGATTTTTTCTTTTATTTTCTTGTGTATCGTTCGGAGCGATAGGAATATTAGGGCCATGACCTACTGCTGTAATTCTAGATGGATCAATTCCGCGTTCGATAAGCCAATCCCTAACTGACTCTGCTCGTTTTTGCGATAATTTAATGTTCGATTTTTTACTGCCTACATTATCAGTATGCCCACTTATCTCAACATGAATATCTGGATAAGTCGTTAACGTTTTTAATGAAGAACGGAGGATTTGTGAAGATTCAGGTGTTATGTCCCATTTACCTTTTTCAAATGTTACTCCTTCGAGAATAATTGGAACACCAATTTTGATTACATCATCATCAGCATCTAAGGGATTTGTACCTCTAGTTAATTCGGTTAAATCGTCTACCGTTCCGCTATCACTATCCTTTTTAAGCGGATTAATTTTATACTTAACAATTTCTTCACCATCAAATAAACCGTCGCTATCTGAATCAGTTTTAAGAGGATCAGTTTTATATTTTTTTATTTCATCACCATCAGTAAGTCCTTCTCCATCTGTATCGCTTTTAAGAGGATCAGTTTTATATTTTACTAATTCATCATTGTCGTTTAAATTATCTAAATCACTATCAGCTTTCGAAGGATTAGTTTTATACATATTCACCTCAACACCGTCGTTAAGACCATCGCTGTCAGTATCTGCAATACTTGGATTTGTATTAAATAATTTTACTTCATCACTATCCTTAAGCCCATCACCGTCAGTATCAGTAATAAGTGGATTAGATTTGTATGTATTGACTTCCTCGCCATCTTTTAATCCATCACCGTCAGTATCAGCATTATTAGGATCGGTGGCTATCTCCTTTTCAATTTTTCTTACTAAACCGTCCATGTCTTTGTCAGAATTCCCACTGCCTCCTACATACGAAAAACCTATGGATGCATTATAAAATCCATCATAAACAGTTGATACTCCTGGATACGAATTTTTATTGCTGTAATAATTCAAATCATCTGTAAATGTGAAAGCATATCCACCATTTAGATCAAGAACAAATTCCTCCGACAAAGCAATTTCAAAACCTGCTCCGATTGGTACAAACACACTCCAATTGGAGTTCTTAACGTCTGGATTGGGTGATACAGATAGTGGAAATGTTTTCACTTTGTATTTTAGAAAACCTGCGCCTGCGTATCCATACGGATTAAAAAATTTTATATTGAATGGGCTCAGAATTAATCTAAGATCAATTGGAATAATTTCGGTTTTGTATTCTTTATTGTTAAAATCAACCCCGGCTAAAGTGCCATATCCAACCCCAACTTCGGTTTCAATTAAATTTTTAATCAACTCAGTTCTCAAAAAAATCCGCCCCATATAAGAAAATTTGAAATCTGCAGAAGTAACTTTTAGCTCTTTTTCAAATTCTGTATCTGGAAATAGGCCATTGAACTGGATGCCAGTTTTTAATGAATAATCATTAAACTGTGCAAGAGATGTATTGATAAGTAAAAAGCATATAATGGTATATTCCACCAACCTGATAAAATATATCTTCTTTTTCATATTTATTCCTCAAGTGGTTAACAAAAAAAATGTCTCTGCCGCTAGGCAGAGACATTTTTGAAGGAAGAAGACTATTTGGTTCTCTTGAACTCTATTCTTCTATTCTTTCGCTTATTTTCAGGAGTATCGTTAGGTGCAATTGGTTGATCTGGTCCATAACCCTTTGTGGTTATTCTCTTAGCATCAACACCCTTACTTACTAACCAATCCTTAACAGCATCTGCTCTCTTTTGTGAGAGTTTTACGTTAGAAGATTTTTTACCAACATTGTCTGTATGACCGCTTATTTCAACTTCAATGTCAGTATAGATGTTCATTGTTTTAAGTGATTGTTCAAGTATTATAGCTGATTCGGGTGTAATTTCAGCTTTGCCAGTTGCAAAGGTAACACCTTCAAGAATCATTGGCACACCTACTTTAACTACGTCATCATCAGCTTTTAGTGGATCGGTACCACGTTTTACTTCAACGCCGTCTTCGATTGTACCGCCATCAGTATCTTTCAAAAGTGGATTTGTTTTGAAGTTATTGACTTCTTCGTTATCCTTCAGTCCATCTCCATCAGTATCAACTTTCAATGGATCAGTTTTGGTCTTAGCAAGTTCTTCGCCATCTTTTAATCCGTCACCATCAGTATCTGCTTTTAACGGGTCGGTTTTTGTTTTTGTAAGCTCTTCACCATCTTTTAAGGTATCGCCATCGGTGTCACCTTTCAATGGATCAGTCTTGTACTGCATTAACTCATCTTTATCGCTTAAGCTGTCGCCATCGGTATCAGCTTTTAATGGATCAGTTTTATATTTCATAACTTCATCACCATCGCTTAAACCATCACCATCAGTATCAGCCTTTAATGGGTCAGTTTTGTATTTATTCACTTCTTCGCCGTCTTTCAAACCATCACCATCGGTATCTGGGTTTTTAGGATCTGTGCCAAGAAGTTTTTCTTCTTTTTTCATTAAACC
>JACAFC010000171.1 GCA_013388515.1 Ignavibacteriaceae bacterium
AATCTATTCGCCCATTCAGAAATGATTTATTCATTCGTAACGTTAATATATTTAATGACAGATACGGCAGTTTTGAAAGAATTATTAATCGTTTAAAAAATGAAGAAAGAGAATTTACGCAAGACGAATATCACTTGGTTGATAGTGTCGTCTATACAATTCAACAAGCTATGGGAATTGGTCTTGATTTAATGGTTCAATCAAATAGTGCAAGAAAACACGTTGGGAATAGATTTGAAGAATTAATTAGAACTTTATTGACCTCATTAGAAATCTCAATGAAAAAAGTTGTTTTAAGCATTCCTTATGAAACAGACGAAGGCAATAAATATTATCGATGTGAGACTGATGTCATAATTTCTCCTTTTGAAAGTGTTCGATCAGACGCTACCAGTATAAACCAGAATGAAATAGTAGTTTCACTCAAAACAACCACAAAAGATCGAATGCCAAAAATATTTATTGATAAAGTCCTTATGGAAAGATTTGTCGGTCATTCTGTTCGAGTTGTTGGAATTTCACAGAATGATATTCAACGAAAAGAAGATGGTGATGAAATTAAAATTAGCTATACCTTTGTTTCAAATCTATTTATGGTTTACACTCGTTTTTTGGCTCAATTAGAAGGCTATTATTATCTTGATATGCCAGCAAAGGCACTACAACGCCCATTTAATCAATATATTTTTCCCTTTTCAAAATTTATGTTAAATGACGTTTGGAAAATGTTAAACCCGTAATTTTTGTCTTCTCTGGATAGCTTCAATTTCGTCTTTACCAGAAGCTATTCTTGAAATATGCTCTTTATTTGACATTCGTTCTTTGATAATTTGACAATATTCAAGGTTGTTTTCGCTACCTAACCATTTTCTATTGAAAGCTTCAGCCACAGCGTAAGTTGTTCCTGAACCTCCAAAAGGATCAACAACAATGTGACCCGGATTAGATGAAGCAAGAATTATTTTTTTTACCAACTCAATTGGTTTTTGTGTTTGATGTTCAGTTTTTTCCCACGAACCATTTGATAAAGTTGGTATTTCGAGAACGTCTTTTGGTTTTGCACCCAACGGATTCGGCTCCCAAAGATATTCTTTGCCATTCCCATTATTATATTGGGAGGTTTCAGCTTGTGGTCTTGTTGGGTATTTTAATGTGTGCGCATTGTAAGGTATTCTTGCTTCATCAATATTGAAGATAAAATTTTTACTTTTTCTAAAATGGAGTATGCTTTCGTGTGATCTTCCCCAATCGTTACCAAGGTTAGCTTTATTTCTATAATGCCATACAAGCCATTTACAACCAGCAAACAAATAGCTTGCCGACCATTTAACATCGGCAAGTATTTCAGAAAATCCGCAAACATAAAGTGAACCGTGAGATTTTAAAACCCTTTGTGCTTCTTGAATCCAAAGGTTACTCCATTCTACATATTGTTTCTGTGATTGGAATGTATCCCATTCAGCTTTTTTAATATTGTAGGGCGGGTCCGCAAAAATTAAATCAACGGATTCATTTTCCAACGATTTTAAAAATTGTATCGCATCAATGTTATAAAGTGAACCAAAATCATTTTTATAAATTGGTTGAGGTAGTTTTTTTGCTTTTGTTTCAGTATAAAATTCAAGCTGAAGCTCTTTTACAAGTTGGTTGACTTTTGATGAAGGATATACTCGATATTTATTTATAGGATGTCTGGTCGAATTGAATTTCCCGCTTCTATCCCATCGTCTTAAAGTTTCTTTATTTACGCCTAAAATTTCTGCTGCTTCGCTGATATTATAAAATTTTTCCATTTGAAGTCCCGAATATGTTAAACAACCTTATACAACCATACGCAAATATGGGAAATATTTTAAAAAAGTCAAGTAAATTTTCAAAACGCCAGTATAACAAGCCGCTCAACACGGACAGCGTTTTCAATGCGGCATTTGTGAAATTATAAAGTTTTGTTTGCAAAACTAAGTTACTCTTTAAGGTAGTTCGTTCTAAGAAATATTTTTAAAAATAAAAGTTAGTTGCTTCTATTCGGTATCGCTGTTCTGGGCTGCCGGTTAGCGGCAACGTCGTTAGGCAACTAATCAAAAAGTGAATCAGTTAAATGAAATGATTATATTTAAAACAAAAAGAAACGAGATTCTATGAAAGTTAAAGATATGTCATTTGATTTTCCTGAAAAACCATACAAATCTAATTATGAAATTATTTTAGGTGATACTTTTGAAAAATTAAAAAACTTTGAAAATGAAAAGTTTGATTTAATTATTACTTCCCCACCTTATAACGTTGGTAAAGAATATGAAACAAAAAGCTCAATAGAAAAATATCTTGCAGAACAAGAAAAAATTATTGAAGAATTAATTCGTGTAACTTCTTCAAAAGGTAATATTTGTTGGCAAGTTGGTAATTACGTTCAAAAAGGTGAAATATTTCCATTAGATATTTTTTACTATCAAATATTTAAAAGGCACAATTTAAAACTTAGAAATAGAATTATCTGGCACTTTGGACACGGTTTACACGCATCAAATCGTTTTTCTGGTCGATATGAAACAATTCTGTGGTTCTCAAAAACAAATGATTACATATTTAACCTCGACAATGTTAGAGTTCCCGCCAAATATCCCGGCAAACGTCATTTTAAAGGACCAAAAAAAGGAGAATTATCCGGCAATCCTAAAGGAAAAAATCCTTCCGATGTTTGGGAGATTATTTTAAAGGATTGGGAAAATGAATTGTGGGATATTCCTAATGTAAAATCAAATCATCCAGAGAAAACCGAACATCCCTGCCAGTATCCAATTGAATTAGTTGAACGTTGCGTATTGGCTTTGACAAATGAAGGAAGTTGGATATTAGACCCCTTTGCCGGTGTTGGCTCAACAATGTTAGCAGCTATAAAAAACAATAGAAATGTTATCGGAATTGAAAAAGAAAAAAAATATGTTGACTTAACAAAACAAAGAATTGAAAAGCTATACAACGGTTCTTTAAAAGTTCGTCCAATTACAAAACCAATTCACAAACCATCCCCAAATGATAAAGTTGCTACAACTCCCCAAGAGTGGCTATCCTTAAAATTTAATGGATATAATAGATGAAACTTGCTCAAAAGTATTCCCATTTAAATGGCGAAGAATATCTCATCGTTCATCATAACGATTTATATAAAGAAATTAAAAGCTATATAAAATCAGTTAATGCTGATAACTTTAAAACTAAAGTCAGCAAAGAAATAAGAAAAGAAGGAACAATGCTTTATAGTCCAACTGCAATAAATAGCGCGCTCAAATTAAAATTTGCAGAAGGAAATTGGAATGAAAGCAGATACAAATATTACATTACTTTGAATCGCGAGCTGATGGAAAAATCTATTTCACTTCCAATCAAAGAACAAAAGAAATTCCTTATAGAAAACGGAGAAAAGAATCCTATATTTTCTTATAACCAAACTGATTTTGTAAAACAGCAAATTGCAGTTGAGGTTCAATTCGGCAAGTATTCATTTGTTGCATATGATTTATTTGTAAAACATATGCTGTTCTATTCCGGTGGTGTTATTAATCTTGGAATTGAAATCTTACCAACAAAGAAAATGCAATGTCAAATGTCTTCTGGTATCGCATACTTTGAAGGGGAAGTTTATAATGTAATGCGTCAAGGTCGTAATAGCCCACCTGTTCCATTATTAATTCTTGGCGTAGAGCCATAGTTAAAAAAGTTGCCTAACAAGTTGCTCAAGCCGACCGCTTCTTACGCATTCGGCATTTTCAAAATTTTAATGTTAGTTACTCCGCTTCGGCTAACTTGTTCAACTTTTTACAATAGTGAAAAGTTTTTTTAAACATAAAATTTAATTAACAAATTTGGCATTGTTGTTTTGGGCGGCGGCTTAGCAACAACGCCGTTAGGCTTTAACATGAAATATATAATTATAATTTTATTATTTATTATAATGTTACAATCCTGCAAGGAAAATCTAATCACACCTGAATCTGTTTCAATAACAGTATCAATCGAGTCTATCATTCCTAATCATCCATTAAAAGTTGGTGAAAAATTTAAAATAATTGTAAAAGTTGAAAATCTGGATACGGCTAAAATAGACCATCGTTTTTACATTGATGACCAATACCATTATGACAACTATGTAAAAAAGGATACAATCTTTACTTATGTTCCTTATATACCGAGTACCTCAAATAAATGGATTCTCAAGGTGTCGGCCTATACATATAATGGAATCGACTTTACTGATTATTATGGGAAAGATACAATTGATGTTGTTCCAGAAAATTGTGTATCTAATCTTATCTGCATAAAATGGATTGATATAGATAGCATTTATGAATATGATTCATTTTATCATCCAGAATATTACGGGGACCAGTATAAATGGACCTGTGAAACTAATGATGATACAATCACAATCATCCAAGTAACACCTGGATGTGATGAAGGTTATGAAGAGGTAAGGTTAAAGCTGCTCAATATTGGAAATAATATTTTGCCTGAGTTTATTTCATTAACCAAATTCGTTTATTGTTTCGGGTCAGTTTGGGGTGATACGTTAACTAGTGGCATAATTAAAATTCAAGATTATAATACATCTGGAATTATTAGTGGTATAATATTATCAGAATTAAAACCAACACCAAGCTATAAACCTGATTTACCCACAAGGAGAGTTTTTTGGTTTAATTTTAATAATTAAAGCCTAACAAGCGCCTCAACCCGACCGCCATTTTAGTTTGGCGGATTTGTAATTTTTGGTGTTTGGTTTTTGTTCGACATTTTGTTCTAAGTGTTCATTCTAATTAATTAACTTACAGCCGTTTGCGTTGCTGACGCAATTTACGCAACGGCTGTTAAATATTTATCAGTTGTGTTTTACTCGGCTTCCTTGTTCTGGGCGGCGGGTTAGGCGCAACGTCGTTAGCCATTTAATCGAGGTCTAATATGTTTTGGGATATAATATTTTGGATCACCGTTATCTATATAGGCGGAGTTGTTTTATGGCATTTGATTTTTTTCGTTCTAATAATAATTGAAGGTTATGCTGATAGCGGATTTTGGGGCGCACTAGGTGGTGCAATCGGTGGATTTCTTTTTGGCATTTGGAATTTGGCAAAATTCGCGTTTGGTATTTTAATTTTTGCTTTAATAATAAGGGCTTGTTCTGGAAAAGACTATGTTGGATTTGATAAAGCGAATTTAAAAGCGGATGTAAAAAGTCTAGTTTACTTTTATGATGATTATGATATTAACCATCCACCGGAATACAATGAACGTATTGAAAAATTCAAAAAAAGAATATCAGATTATTCTGATGAAGAATTAAAAAAGATAAAAGAATTTTCTTACATCTACATTTCATTCCGCAAATCATTTCAAGATGATTTTTTAAACACTTTCCTTTCCTATCAACCATATTCCGATTTCAATTTTCAATATAGTAGTAAGACATCAAGTTTAAAAAACAAACTTCTTTCATACGACATAAAAGAAAGAATTGATGTTGAGGATATTGAAATGGATAAAATTATTAATAAGCTAAAAGAAGAACTTCCTAAATACTCCGAAGATGAATTGTATGAGATGCAAGAAAAAGCCAGAACAGAAAATAAAGATATTGCTCGTATGATGAGTTATGTTTATAAAAATATTTTTGGACAAGATTTGAAATATGAATAAGAAGATTATTAAAATATGTTTAGTTATTCTTTTGTTATTATGCTTATTTAAAATGCCATACTGGTATTATCAACTACTTAGAATATTTGGAACGATTGGTTTCGCATATTTAAGTTGGAAAGAGTATGAAGAAAGATTAAAACTGGCTCCAATTCTATTTGCAGTTTCAGCAATATTATTGAATCCAGTTATTAAAATATCTTTCGATAGAAATACTTGGCAATTTGTAGATATTATTCTCGCAACAATTCTATTATTAACATTGTTGTTTGAGAAAAAGATTCAACTATTGCTAAAAAATAATCCTGTTTAACTAAAATATTTAGATAATTAGTATGATGAAAAGCATTTACATTTTAATCGGCTTATTATTCTCTCAATTTGGTTGTTCTGGTTCCAAGGAAGCTTGGGACAATGCTCGACGAACTGACACAATATATTCTTATGAACAATTTTTAGAAGAATATCCAAACTCAGATTTTTCAAATGAAGCAAGAAATATTTTAGATAAACTATACGAAAAAAGAGCTTGGGACAAAGCGCGCTTAGGTGATAATATAAGTTCATATGAAGAATTCATAATTTTATTCCCACAGAGCGAACTTAAGAAAACAGCCCTAGAAAGAATTAATGAAATTAAAATTGATAAATTCTGGGAACAGACAAGAAAAATAAACACAATTGATTCTTACAATGATTTTCTCTTGCTTTATCCAAATTCTAAATATGAAACAATTGCTAAAGAAAAATTAAATACACTAATTGAATGGAAAAATTGGGATGAGGTTCTATTAAAAAATTCTTTAAAAGATTTTTATAATTTTATTAGTAATTACCCTCAAAGTAAATATGTTGAAATTGCTAAATCTAAGATTAAAGAAATTGAAGAAATTAAACCTCTTTGGGAAAAAGTAGTTAAAAGTAACTCCGTAGAAAAGTATAGAGAATTTTTACAAAAATATCCGTTTAGTTTATATTCAGATTTAGCAAAAAGTAAAATTAAAGAATTTGAAAAACTTGATTGGGAAAATGCAAAGAACAAAAATACAATCAGCTCTTATAAGTCTTTTATTGAACGCCACCCTACAAGTTATTACCGAGAAGATGCAGAATCTAAAATCGTTGACTTAGAAGTAAAAAAGATATTTGAAAGTGAACACGGATATTTACCACCATCGACAAAAACGAAAACTTATACTGAAAGACGTTATTCAGTTATGAATATTTATAATGATACCAAATATGATATGACATTAAGATATAGTGGTATTGAATCTTTTAAAATCATTTTTAAACCAAAAGAAAAATCTGCGTTTGAGATAGTAAATGGGAATTACAAGGTTACAGCATCAGTTAACGCTATAAATGTAATTGATTATGCTGGAACTGAAGAAATCGATGGTGGAGATTATTCGGTTACGTACTATATCACTCACGATATTTCTAAAAATGATGATACTAAGTGGCATTACGTTGATGAGAGTGAAGTACCATCATATCCAATAAAAAGAAGAATTAGTTCAAAGTTTAAATAAAATGGCTAACCAGCAAATCAACCCGACCGCCATTTCGCATTCGGCAGTTTTTAAATTATTGGCTTGGTTGTTCCGTTACAAGTTTGTTGTTCAAAGTAGTTCTATTAAATAACATTGTTGCAAACTGCGCTTACGATGAAAGTTAAGCACAGTTTGCTAAATCTTTGGCTTTGTCGTTTTAATCTGCATTGCTGTTCTTGGCGGCGGGTTATCGGCAACGCTGTTATGCCTCTAAAATAATATGGATGAAATAATTAAAAATATTTGGCTTAATCTTACTAATCTGAATGGAACACAATGGTTGTTGATAATTTCTATTTCATGTGTACTTAGTTATGGATTATTCCGGTTTTTCAATTGGCATTTCAAAAGTAGGTTTGAGGCTCAATCACAATTGATTGATCTAAAAGAAAAACAGATTGAATATTATGCATGGCAAGTCAAGTCAAATCCGAAAAGAGAAAAGATAATTGTTGAGAAATCAAATCCTATTTTGCCGGATAATTGGGTCCCATTTTTAGAGCAGCCTAAAAATTTCTTGTTAGAAGAATTACCGAATGTAATGCAACAACAACCAATGAATAAAATGAGTGCGGATTTATGTTTTATTTCAGATGGCGAATTATTAGTAAGCTATGTCAAATTATATGAACTTCTTCCTGAAAAGGAAAAAGAAAAATTGCTAAATGAACAAACGAAATTTATCTCGGATAGATTCACTAAGACTATTGAAATTCATGAAGGTGGAGGGACTATATCTCCTTATTTAGCGAACATGGAATTTTATAGAATTACTGAAACTCGCTTAAAAGAATTAAATAATCGTATTGAAAATAAAATCAAGGCATAACCAGCAACTCAAAGCGACTGCTTTAAACATTGCTGCTTTTTACAGGTAATTAGCGTTCGTTGTAAAAGTAAATTGCTTTTTGAATGTAGTAAACAAAACGAAGTTTTAATAAATTTATGGTGCTGGCTTTTCAGTACTGCCCTGCTGTTCTGGGCAGCGCTTTAGTTGCAACTTCGTTATATGCTATTTAAATTCAACTAATAATTAGGAGTATTCATGGAAAAATGGATTTGGATACCAGTAATTCTTGGTGTAATCATTGTCATAGTATTCTCAATAATCCTAGGGTTAAAACAAAAACTTCGTTCTCAAGATTTTACTTTTACTTCATTTTTTCTTTCTAAAGAGAGAATCTCAGATCATGAAATGGTCGCTACATTAGCAGCAACAAATACTGCACTCGCTTTAATTGTATTTTGGTTCTCATATCTTGGTTGGTTTTATGGATTGGGTATGGCCTTTTGGTTGTTCCTTTTCTGGGTAATTGGTCTTGAAGTTTTTGCACAAATGCAAAAAAAATGGAATGATTATCCTGGTAAAATGGCTGAGCAACATGATGATCCTAAATATCATACCTTACATGAATATATCGCCGACAATAAGTCAGACTGGGCAAGAAGATCACTGGCTTTAGTCTCTATAATAACATTTTTGCTTATGATGACGGTTGAGCTTACAAGAGGTATGCGTGTATTTGATGTAGTAAATTCAGCTAATGACAAATCGATGAGTGATTCCCTAGCTTTAATTGTGTTATTAAGTATTAGTGTATATTCAGCTATTGGTGGATATAAAGCAGTTATTGTGACTGACAAGTATCAACTATTATTTTGTTTTTTTGCTATTCTAATTTCATTTATTATCGCTGTCCATGGAATATGGGGTGAAAAGAATTTATTTGGAAGTATTTATTCACCAAGTGATTTTACATTTTCGAATTTCTTTTTATTAAACGAACCATATTTGATTATAGGTTCATTATTTTCTTGGTCTTTTTGGTTTATTGTTACAATGGATATGTGGCAGAGAGCTTCAGCGTCCAGAAAAATTCAATTAGTAACAATAAAAACAAGAATGTATTTATATCCTTGGTTCCTTTTTCTTACTATTACAAGTGTTTGTATAGGCGCTTTTACTCGTGTATATTTCCCTGGCGACTCATCGATAACCTTTCCAACAGTTAATTTTTTAGAAAAAATAATGCAAAATTTTGCTCTATATCCTATATGGGGAGGAATTCTTTTGATAATTATTTTTGTTGGTTTTATATCTGCGATGCTTTCTACACTCGATACTTATTTTATAGCAGTGACTCAAAGTATTTTAAGAGATTTGCCTACAAGTGTAGACGTTAGAAAATTTCAGAGTAAAGCATTTTCGAGAGGTGTTCCTATTTTTGTAGTAATTGGAATATCTCTTTCTATTTATCCAATCTATTTATTAGTTACTCATTCGAAATTTAGTATAAATACTTTATTATACTTGGCAACCTCAGCTCCTTTTATTTTATTGGTACCAATATTGTTTAAAAAAATAAATACTTCTTACTCAATAATATTGTCATGTCTTTTGGGATTTATCGGTCTATTCATAATTATTACCTTCTTATTAACTAAACTATCAACCGCAACAGCCGATATGGTAGGCTATTGGTATAATTGGTTATATATATCACCTTTGTTTGCATCATTTTTCTCCTTAATTGGCTTTTTAATTGGTAAGAATATTAAATCTAGATGAGGATATTATGCCTGCACCAGCAATACTTTTTTTATTCGGATTACTTTCGCAAGTAATTTCCGCATATTTGGCAAAAGAACCAGACTATTTAAAAGAATATCAAGACGCACTTGAAAAGAAAAACACGCAGAATAATGTATGGAAAATTGATAGCGAAAATTCATTGCGTGATCTATCAATACACCAATTAATCAAACATTTGCGGAGTATTTACGAAAAATTGGTTTTAATAAAAACTTTTATCTACCTGATAGTAGTAATAATGTTAGCATCAATGCCTTTTTTCATAATGAATGATCCTGTTCAATTTATGAATTCAGCCATTTATAGTTTTCTACTCTTATTTATTGCTTTTTCTTTAGCTATGCTATTACTAACAATGTTTTGCTCTATGTTTAGTTGGTTAATTAAAAGTAGGCCTCAATTATAATTAAGGAATTATATGATTGTTTTATGTGATTTTAATCTTGTTACAATTGGAGATGGAACCTCAATTTCAAAATATATTGTAGAATGCCATAAAATATTTCAAAAGCATGGATTAAAAACTAATATTCATGCTTTTGGGACAAATATTGAAGGCACTTGGGATGACATTTCATCTGCCATTGCTGAATGCCACAATCTAATACATGATTTGGGTGTAAAAAGAATCTTATCAACTATTAAATTATCAACACGCAATGATCGTGAGCAAAATATTCAAGAAAAGATAGATGCTGTAAAAAATCATTTATGAATTAGAGTGCATATAACAAGTTCTTCAAGGCCGACCGCTTTAAACGTAGCGGCAATTGTTTGGTTATAGTGTTGTGTTGAAAATGTAAATTGCTCTTTGAGTATAGTTAACAAAATGAATTAATAAATAAATCATCGGCCTTGGTTTTCAAAGCTGCATTGCTGTTATGGGCGGCGGCTTAAAAACAACGTCGTTATATGCTTAGTGTATAAATAGGTAAATGAATGCCTGAAGAAACCAAATATGAGAAATCTGAGAGAGAACGAAGTGAATCTGTAAATAAAATACTTACGTCAACGTCATCAAAAAAAGTTGTTGTTGCCGGTCCTGGGACTGGTAAAACTTTTCTTTTTAAAGAAGTTCTAAAAAATAAATCAAATACTCTCACACTTACTTTTGTTAATTCCTTAGTTGAAGATTTATCCCTTGAATTATATGGAATGTCAGATGTTAAAACACTCCATAGTTATGCAAGAGGAATGCTTGCTAAACTCACAAATTCCGAAATTAATGTATTTCATAAATTTTCCAGAATTGTTAAAGAAGATGCTAAGATTCTACTTAATGAGGACATTGATTTCAGTAAACTATTTCACGAAAGAGATGATGATAATGAACATCTAAAGTTTTTCAAAAAAAGGCGGGATTATTATAATTATTACGGTTATTCATCAATTATTTATGCAATTGTTAAATACTTTGAAAAATACAAGGATAAGGTTCCAGTATACGAACAAATACTAATTGACGAATTCCAAGATTTTAATTTATTAGAAGTTTCTCTTATTGATCTATTAGCTGAGAAAAGTCCAATTTTGGTAGCTGGTGATGATGACCAAGCACTTTATGTATTTAAGAGCGCAAAAACAAAATACATTCGAGAAAGATATAATGGGGAAATACCAGAATATGAGGCATTTACACTACCATATTGCTCGCGTTGCACTAATGTAATTGTTGACGCTACAAATGATTTAATAAATGAAGCAAAAAAACTAGGATTATTAAACGGACGTATTGAAAAGGAATTCAAATATTTCAACGATGAGAAGAAGGATAAAATTTGTGAATTATATCCCAAAATTACATATGCACAAGTATTTGATAGACAAATTCCTTGGTTTATTGAAAAGAGTATAAAAGAACTAGTCAAGCAAGAAAGGAAAAGTTTTACAGTATTAATAATATCGCCATATAAAATGCAATCTCAAACTATTGCTAATAACCTAATGGTAAAGGGATTGCAAAATATTGATTTCGTTATCAAGGACGAAGATGATATTAACATACTAGATGGATTTAAATTATTGATTGAGAACAAAAATGATAATCTTGGCTGGAGGATTGTCACCAAATTTATTATACCAGAAGAAGAATTTAAATCATTGATAAGTGAGACCGAAGCTCAACCTGACAAACAAATAAAAAATCTTATTACTAAAGAATATAAGGACAAAGTAAGTTGTATATATAAAGTTCTTAAATATGTTAAAGAAGATAAACCTATTAAAAAAGAGGATTTTGATATAGCAACTTCTACACTTGATATTAGTTCTTATTCAATTATAAAGGAATATTTATCCAAACAAATTGATAACAACAATATAAGAACTGGAGACCCGGCATTAAGAAAACTTCCTATTAAGTCTACAACAATCCAAAGTTCAAAAGGGTTAGCAGCTGATATTGTTTTTATTACACATTTTGATGATCGTTATTTCATAAAAGATAAAAATATTACTGACCAAGACATTTGCAATTTTCTAGTAGCAATTACAAGAACTAGAAATAAACTATTCCTAATATCATCCTTAAAAGAGGAACCAACATTTTTAAAATGGTTGGATAAAGATCGTTATGAGAAAGTCACAGACTGAATTTAATAAAACGCATATAACCCGTTCTTCAAGCCGACCGCCTCTTCGATGCGGTCGGTTTAAGTTGTTAAAGTTAGTTTAGCTAAACAAAGTTACTGTTAAGGTTTGTTCTGTAAAAAAGTTTATAAATAAGTTTAAGCGTTGGTAAGTTAAGCTGCATTGCTGTGTTGGGCGGCGGCTTAAAAACAACGTCGTTATGTGCTAAGTTTAGTGTAGTAATTTTAAATCAAATCGGGATTTATATATGAACGGAATCACTTTTGATACTTCAGAAAAAACGATTCAAGACATTACAAATTTGTTTAAAACAACTACTAGAAAAAAGGAAAAACATCTTAATCTATCACCTGGTTTTCAAAGGGAATCAGTATGGACGAATAAAGATCGTCAGAAATTAATTGATAGTGTTATAAGAAATTATCCTATACCGGCAATATTTCTTTACCGACGCCAAGAGAATGGAGAAATTATCTATGATGTTATTGACGGAAAACAACGGCTTGAAACTTTTTTGATGTTTATGGGCTTAATTCGTGGTAATCAGTTTGAAGCTAAAGTCCAGTTGCCAAATAAAGAGGAACGTGAATGGATTGATTGGCGAGCTTTGCAAAGGAAAGCAAAACAGCACCTAATAATGGGGTATAAAATAACCGCAATAGAAGTTAATGGAGATCCCTCTGATGTTATAGAATTATTTGTTCGTATCAATTCCACTGGTAAAGCTCTTTCTGCTGCCGAGAAAAGACACGCAAAATATTATCATAGTGAGTTTTTAAAAGCCGCTGGTAAATTAGCAAGCAGATTTGAGGATTATTTTTTAGACAACAAGATACTAACAGATGCTCAATTAACGCGAATGAAGCACGTTGAATTAATATGCGAGTTAATGATTTCTATTCATCAAGGTGACGTAATAAATAAGAAAGCCGCTTTAGATAGAATGATGGATGATAAAAGTTTTTCCTCTGCAAAAGCTAAGTCAATCCAAGCAAGGTTAACAACCATATTAAATCGAACTAAAAGAATGTTCCCCAAATTATATCAAACAAGATTTCATCAGCTTTCGGATTTTTACTCGTTAGTTGTGCTGATCTCAAAATTTGAGACAGAAAAATTGATCCTTACTGATAGAAAGAGAAATAAGTTAGCTTGGGATTTACTTGTTGCTTTTTCTGATGGTGTTGATAGAACGAGATTATTACAGAAAAATGTTGAGGGAATTCCAGCGAACCTTGAAAAATGTAGAGATTATCTTTTAACTGTAACTCAATCAACCGACGAAATATCACAACGCCGGAGAAGAGAGGAAATATTACGCGGTTTGCTCGAAAGTTTATTTGTGAGAAAAGACAAGGAAAGACTTTTCAGTCCAGAGCAACGAAGAATAATCTGGAATTCAACAAAAGAAAGAATCTGTGATAAATGTGGTGAGAAAGTTACTTGGAGTGATTTTACTGTTGATCATATAAAACCCTTTAGCAAAGGTGGTAAAACAAAACTAGACAATGCAGCTATTATGCATCGTTCTTGTAATTCATCAAAGGGAAATAGAAAATAGATTGTTAAACAAAATATGGAAAGAAATCTATGCCTCGTATCAAAGCAAGTGAATCAAATGATCCACAATTCCACCGAACAAAATTAAAAAAGTTTATTTCTTCATTTAAAAGATGGGACAAAAAAGGTGGACAGAACTACGAAAGTTTTATTAATAAATTATTTGAAATATTTTCTGATGATCCTCCAACATCTTGGCGTTTCATTGTAACAACTTATGAATATCCTGGTTTCAGAATTATTAATCGGAAGTCTGGAAAATCAACATATTTTTTACGTGTTGCAGATGACAGATTAATTGTCAATAAAATCTTTTTTGATGAAAATTTTAGAGATTTATTCCCAATAGATAAAGGATTTTATGGAGCGGGAGACGAGGTAGTTCTTGATTTCTCAAAATTTGGTGAGAAGAAACAAAAATTGTATGCTGAAGCAATTAGATCAATGGTAACAAATAAGGATTCTATTTCAATAAATTTTAATGCATACAAACAAAGTCGCACATAACCCGTTCTTCAAGCCGACCGCATCTTCGATACGGTCGTTTGAAGTAAAAT
>JACAFC010000220.1 GCA_013388515.1 Ignavibacteriaceae bacterium
GTTGCAGCGCCGATTACACTGTTAACACCTGGTGCAGGTCCACCACCAACTAGAATAGCCAATTTTTTTGGAGCGACAGACATTTTAACTTCTCCTAATTCTGCTTTACTTGCTTTAAATTTTATTGATTGAAATTAACTTAATAAAAATATTATTTATAAAACTTTCAGTTTTGCAAATCTCAGCATTAACTGTTTCAGATTATTACCTTCAAAAATAACAGTAGCTTTCAGCATATCTCCAGCACCAGATACTTGAGTAACTTTGCCAAGCCCAAATTTTTCATGCATTACTCGGCTGCCAGGCTTAAGTCCTTTATAATCTTGATTAAAATCCTCATAATCCACAGTCTCAAAATATTCATAATACATTTCTTTTTTCGATTTTCTGTTAAGGTTTTTCCGCCCAATACCGCCACTTATTTCAGATATTGTTTCTGGATCGACCTCATCAATAAACCGAGAACGACTCTGATATGCAACTTCTCCGAATCGATATCTAGATCTTGCGTGAGAGAGATAAACTTTTTGCTTAGCTCTAGTTATTGCAACATAAAACAATCGTCTTTCTTCTTCTAATCTTGTATCGGAGCTGAAACGGTTTGATAGAGGGAAGATATCCTCTTCACATCCAGAAATAAAAACTATCGGAAATTCTAATCCTTTTGCGCTGTGTACTGTTAGCAGTGTAACAGCATTTCTACTTTCATCATAGTTATCTATATCCGACATTAAGGATACTTCTTCAAGATATTGTTCTAGCTTTGCATCCTTGTGTTCATTGGAAAATTCACTTAGTGAAGAAAGTAGTTCATTTATATTATCCCAGCGAGCAATTGATTCTGGTGTGTTTTCTTCTTTAAAGAACCTTAAAATGCCTAATTCATCAACTAAGGCGCGAGATAGTTCTCCAACCGACAACTTATCTTTAAGACCGATATATTTATCTAACAGAACACGAAATTGTTTTACATTTTTTTGGATTCGTTCCTTAATATCAATTACTTCAAATACTCTTGCCATCGTTTCAAACAAGTTCAAATCATGTTTGCGTGCAAAAGCAGTCATTCGTTTCAGGGTAGTACTTCCTATGCCTCTCTGTGGAAAGTTCATAATTCTGAGTAAGCTTTCTTCATCATTTTGATTAGAAATGACACGAAGATAAGCAATAACATCCTTTACTTCTTTTCGCTTGTGAAATTCAATGCCGCCTAAAATAGTGTAAGGAATTTTTTCTTTTCTAAAGATATCTTCAAGTGCCCTAGACTGTGCATTTGTACGATAGAGTATTGCAAAATCGTTTAGAGATAACTTTTTCTTAGAAATTTCTTTTTTAATGTATTTGGCAATCTGAAATGCTTCGTCTTTTTCATCCGCACATCTAACTAAAGTTAAAAGCTCACCATCGTTGTTTTCAGTCCAAAGAGTTTTAACAATTTGTTCAGAATTAAACTTAATTACGGAGCTGGCTGCTTTTAGAATGACCTTGGTAGATCGATAATTTTGCTCAAGTTTAAACACTTTATGTTTTGGAAAATCCTTTTCAAAGTCCAAAATGTTCTTGAAGTTTGCGCCCCGCCAACTGTAAATACTTTGTGCATCATCACCTACAACACAGAGATTACCGGTTTTAGGAACCAACATTTTTACTAATTCATATTGTGCTTTATTAGTATCCTGAAATTCATCAACCAAGATGTAGTCGTACATTCTTCTATACTTTTGGTGAATTCTTTCATTTCTATTAAATAGTTCTATTGGTTTAAGCAGCAGGTCTTCAAAATCCATAGAATTGTTTGCAAAAAGACGTTTCTGGTATTCCTCATAGATTTCTGCAATCTTTTCATCGATAAACGAATTCATATGTTTTTTCCTGAATTCTCTTGGCATAATCATATGATTTTTCAAATAGCTTATTCGATGCCTTACAGAATTAGCAGTCATTGATTCAATTTCAATATTAAAATTACTCATAATGTTTTGTACCAACGACTGTGAATCATCGGTATCATAAATTGAGAAGTTGCTCCGGTAATCTAACTGGTTTGCTTCAATTCTTAATATCCGTGCAAAGATTGAATGAAAAGTACCCATCCATAATGCTTCCGATTTACTGCCTATCAGTTCTTTGATCCGGCTCTTCATCTCATTTGCTGCTTTATTGGTAAAAGTTAGAGCTAAAATCTTCTCAGGGGCATATCCATTATCAATTAAATATGCAATTTTATAAGTAAGTACCCTGGTTTTTCCAGAACCCGCACCTGCTATTACCATAACAGGTCCATCATTATATTCTACTGCTTTTCTCTGTTCAGGATTAAGGGTTTTGAGATTCACAATTTTGCCTTCAAAGTGGAGAAATAATAATTTTTTTGAGTGCAAATATATCTAATTATTAAGCTAATTAAAAGGTAAGTAAATCGTATCTAAGTACTTGTTTTCAGAAAGGGATGAATGGCAAAAAATGCTGTTCTTAATTTAAATAAAATGTTTTACGAAATAGCTGATTGTTGCTACTCACATTCAGTTTAAAAATAGACAAAATGTTGGGCTCTATTCAATATTTTTTTTTAATTTCCAGTATCAATAATTAAAAATAAATGAGGTAAAAATGCTTAAAGAGAAAATTCTTAAAATCTTAAACAAACAGGTAAATGAAGAACTGTTTTCTTCCTATTTGTATTTATCCATGTCTGCTTATTTCAGCAGCATAAATTTTGAAGGTTTTGCAAAATGGATGTCGCTTCAATCAAAAGAAGAATATGAACATGCAATGAAAATTTATAACTATATTCTCCAGCGAGACGGGAAAGTGACACTAACAAAAATTGAGACTCCCAAAACCTCCTGGAGTTCTGCATTGAATGTTTTCCAAGAAACATTGAAACATGAACAGCACATTACTGCGTGCATTCATAATATTGTAAATATGGCTATCCAAGAAAAAGATCATGCAACAACTAATTTTTTCCAGTGGTTTGTAACCGAACAGGTTGAGGAGGTAGCAACTGCAGGAAGCATTTTAGAAAAAATAAAAATGATTGGTGATAGCAAGAATGGTTTATTTATCTTAGATCGTGAATTAGGACAGAGGCAGTAAATTAATTTGAAATTGTACCCAGCTTTATCTTTTAATAAACTGAGGTTAAAGCTGGGTAACTACTTGTATCTTTAAATTTTAAAGCGGAATAACAGACTTACGTAATGAGTGTACTTTGTTTGCAATTGGCAATTTGGTTACCGTATTAACACGAGTTTCAAAATAATCTCTAAATCTTTCAATCATATACTTCACCGGCCAGGCGGCAGCATCTCCTAACGCACATACAGTATTCCCCTCAATGTTGTTAGCAACTGAAATCAACAAATCCAAATCATTACTCGAACCGCTGCCTGATAAAATTCTGTTTAAAATCTTCAGCATCCATCCAGTTCCTTCTCGGCAGGGTGTACATTGCCCGCAGCTTTCATGATAGTAAAACTTCGTTATCCTTGTTAGTACTTTTACTAAATCCGTATCCTCATCCATTACCATCACTCCACCAGTACCAATAGCGGAGCCAGCTGCTTTAAGAGATTCAGCATCCATTTTAATTTCTTCAAGCTGATCACCCCTTAGAGGCGGCATGGAACTACCGCCAGGTATTACACATAATATTTTTTTATTTCCTGGAACTCCCCCAGCATAATTATAAATTAGCTCAGTTAGAAGTGTACCTGTAGGAAGTTCGTATACGCCTGGTTTATTTACATGACCGCTTACACCAAATAGTATTGTACCCGGATGCTTAGGTTCACCAATTTTTGCAAACCATTCCCACCCGTTAGCAATAATGGGCGGGACATTGGTGATTGTTTCAACGTTGTTAATAGTCGTAGGACACCCCCACAATCCATACTGTGCTGGAAATGGAGGTTTAACTCTTGGGTACGCTCGTTTCCCCTCAATTGAGTTCATCAATGAAGATTCCTCACCGCAAATGTAGGCACCAGCTCCTTTATGAATATAAATTTGACAGGTAAAATCAGTTCCGAATTTTTCTCTCATCGCATCGCCTACAAAACCGTGCTCGTAAGCATCGTTTAAAGCTTTAGAAAAAAAATTGATAAACTTATGATATTCCCCTCTTATATAAACGTAAGCTATTTTAGCACCAATAGCATAACAAGTTATTAAGATACCTTCTATTAATTGGTGAGGGTTGTGCTCTAAAATTTGCCGATCTTTAAACGAACCAGGTTCACTTTCGTCACCGTTAACACAAAGGTATTTTGGTTTTGTTGTGGACTTGGGCATAAAGCTCCACTTTAATCCAGCCGAAAATGCGGCACCACCTCTACCACGCAAACCAGATTTTTTTACTTGATCAATAATATCGTCAGGTGTTTGGTTGAATGCTTTTTTAACAGATGAATAACCACCGTTAGCAAGATAAACATCAATTAAGTGCATATCTTTTATTTCGGGAAGGACAATTTTTTCCATCAAGCAGATTTCTCTAAATCTTCAATTATCTTATTAACTTTTTCGGAAGATATATTTTCAAAATATTCTTCATTAATTGCAATCATTGGTGCATTACCACAAGCACCCATACATTCGACTTCTTCCAGAGAAAATTTCCTATCTGAAGTAGTCTCCATATTATCAATTCCAAGCTTCTTCTTTACTCCTTCGTAAATTTCGTATGCACCTCTAAACATACAAGAAACATTAGTACAAACTTGAATATGGTGTTTTCCCATCGGCTTCTTGAAATACATAGTGTAAAAAGTAACTACACCAAGAACTTCCTCAGGGTTTATTTCAAGAATTTTTGCAGTTTCCTGCATTACCTCATTTGAAATCCATCCATTTTGCTCTTGGGCAATCCAAAGTACTGGCATTAATGCTGCTTGTTTAGTTGGATACCGATTTAAAACAGCATTTATTTTTTCAAGACTTTCGGTTGTAAATTTAAATTCCATTGAATAATATTTTTATTATTTATCTGCCTCACCCATTACCGGATCTATGCTTCCGACGATTGCTACAACATCAGAAACCATATAACCCTTCACCAGTTTTGGTACAGACTGCAAATTGTTAAACGAAGGGGATCTAATTTTACATTTCCATGGATGACCTTCACCTTTGCTAACAAAGTAAAAACCAAGTTCGCCCTTAGGATTTTCCACTGCATGATAAACTTCACCTACAGGGGGGTTTATACCAAAGTTAACTATCATAAAATCATGAATAAGTTCCTCCATTTTGGAGTAAACTTCATGCTTGTAAGGTAAAACTTTTTTTGGTTGATTTACTCTTATATCTCCATTCGGCATTTTACTGAGAATCTGACGTACAATTTTAGCGCTTTCACGCATTTCGTCTATTCTAACAAAATAACGAGCTAAACAATCTCCTTCGGTATAAGTGGGTATTTTAAAATCCATTTCGTTGTAAAACATGTAGGGCTGATACCTTCTAATGTCATAATCAATTCCACTGCCGCGTAAACTTGGTCCGGTCATACCTAAATCCAATGCATCTTCGCCTGATATAACGCCCACCCCATCTAATCGGTCAATAAAAATCTTGTTCGTGTTTAGAAGTTTTTCACATTCATCAAGGTTTTCATCAAATTGATTAATAAACCATTCGACTTTTGCTTTTGCTTCGGGTTGTAAATCATTTGCTACACCTCCAATGCGCGTATAACTGTTAGTAAAGCGGGCACCACACAAAATATCCCAAATATCAAGTATTTTCTCACGTTCACGCAAGGTCCATAAAAGAACAGTTAATGCTCCAACATCCATTGCCATTGAACCAACAGCAACAAGATGAGAAGCAATTCGTGAAAGTTCCGATATCATCATTCTAATATATTGAGCTCTTGGAGGAGCTTCGATGCCGGCTAACTTTTCAACAGCTAACACCCACCCAACATTATTACAAAGTGGAGCCAGGTAATCTAGACGATCGGTGTGAGGAATGAATTCGTAGTAAGACATATTCTCAGCCATCTTCTCGTATCCTCTGTGCAAATAACCAAGTTCAGGTACACAAGCTGTAATTGTCTCTCCATCAAGACGAAGAACGAGACGCAATACTCCATGTGTTGCAGGATGCTGCGGCCCCATATTAAGAATCATTTCATTTTCTAAAGCATCGTCAAGTTGTACTCCACCTTCAGCTTTTAGCAATGCCTCGATAATTTTTGGATGAACTTCGTCTTTTTCTAAATATTCCATGTTATTATTTTTTTGGTAAAGGTAATGATCCTTCAATTCCAATTACGGGGAAATCTTTTCTTAAAGGATGGTAATCAAACTCCTCGGGCATATACATCCTCCGCAAATCAGGATGCTGATTAAATTTAATTCCATACATATCATAAACTTCTCTTTCATGCCAATTTGCTGCTCTCCACACTGAACTTACTGTATCGATTTTGCATTCAGATTCATCAACATCAGCTTTAACAACTAACCTAAATTTATTCTTTAAAGAAAAAATATGATAAACAACGGTAAATCTATTTTGCTTGCGTGCCCAATCAATTGCGGTAACATCTTCACAAATAATAAATTTTAATTTTTCATCATTTTTCAAAAGTTTACAAACATCAACAATATCTTTCTTATGAACTTGAATTGTCAGTTCATCAGAAAATTCGGACACAACCACATTAACATCTGGAAGGTTTGCGCTTAGCTGATTTAGTATTATTTCTTTCACTGTTTAGAGGATCAAGTATTTTGAATTACATTTAGTTCCGGTAAGGGTTTGTTAGGAAAATCTCTGCCTTTAGTCTTTCCAATTTTTTCTTGAATTTTAATCAAAGCATTGAGAAGATTATCGGGCCTGGGCGGACAACCTGCTAAATAAATATCCACAGGAAGAAATTGATCGATACCTTGAACAACCGAATAAGATCTATACATTCCACCCGATGATGTACAAGCACCCATTGCTATCACCCATTTTGGATCGGGCATTTGATCATAAATTTTTTTTACTACGTGAGACATTTTGTA
>JACAFC010000159.1 GCA_013388515.1 Ignavibacteriaceae bacterium
AATGGATTAGGATAGTTTTGCAGCAGTTCAAACTGTTTTAGGACTAAATGTTTTTCTTTAACAGAAACAATTGTAGGATTAAGTATATTTTTCTCAACAACACGGTTGAACAATATTGCATGAGCTTTATCATTCAGATGAATGCCATCACCTGCATCATAAAGAGGATCTATTCTGCCGACTGCATCAGCAATTGTAGTCCAGAAATCAATTGCCTTTTCACCAAACCGAGAAAAAGTTGAATCTCTCATTTCAATTTGTTTTAAAATTTGTGCGCTACTAAAATTTCTTGGCTGTGTTGTTGTTACCCAAACCGGAATGTTGTAATTGTGCGCTGCAGTTAAAATAGTGTCATAGTTAGATAGCTGCTCACTAATTGAATAACCCATACTAACATCATTAGAAGGAAGGTTAATAATCAGAGCGTCAGGATTATAAGTTACTGCTTTTGAAATATTATTGGTGATTTTGGGTGTTGGTCTGTTAGCTGGTGGAATAAATCCGGTTGGCATAATATCATAAGTAGTATAACCGCCAACAGCAAGATTGATCACTTTAAAAGTTGTATTCCTCTCGAATAAGTAATTTCTGTATCTCCAAACCCACGCACTGTCGTATGAACTTGGCCCAACTCCAGCAGCTGTTGATGATCCCAGCACAACTAAAGTGTGCGTAGTTGTGTCAGTAGTAATGCTAAAATAGTTTTCACTCATGTCTGAAACAGCTTGATCATCATATTTGGTAATCCTAACCAAACAGCTATCGGATTGAATTTGTGAAGGAATAACCCATTTATTGAAGGAACCAGATGTAGCAATTGCAGCCGGGGAAATCACAGTCCAGTTCGCACCTGCATCATAGGAAATTTCGATTTTAATAATCAGGATGTTTGAACCTATCCAGGTAAATCTTGGTGAAGAGCCGGTTGTCCAATACTCACCGCCGTTTGGTGAGAGCAAGGTAAGATTAGACCCAGTTTGAGCAATTACACTGATGCTTATGAGAGTAAGTAGAAAAGTAGTTTTTCCTATTTTACTTAAGAAATAATCCAACAAAATATCTCCATTTTATTTATTTAAGAAGAATCATTTTTTTTGAAGTGCTATGATTGTTTGCTGTAAGTCTATAGAAATACACTCCGCTTGCAAGATGCCTTGCATTGAATGTAACCTCATAATCTCCAGCCGATTTTTCTTCGTTGATCAATGTTGCAACTTCCCTGCCAAAAATATCATAAACTTTTAACTGCACATTAATTGATCCACCTCCCACCCCTCCATTGAGGGCAATGTGCGTGCTAGGTATGGAATACTTTATCTTTGTTTCTGGATTGAATGGGTTAGGATAGTTTTGATTTAAAGAAAATTCATTTAAGAGTTCAGAGTTTTCTTCATCCTCAATAAATGTAACTCCGCCATTCATGGTTTTTAGAATTGTTCCGCCATCTCCGATAATCCATCCTGTACTATCATCAACAAATTGCACGCTGCATAGATCTGATGTTGTTTGCATATCAGACTTTCTCCATGAAACTCCTCCATCATTAGTTCCGAGTATTGTTCCTTCATCGCCCACAGCCCATCCATCATTTTGAGATCTGAAATAGACCGAATTCAAATCATATATAGTGCCGCTATTTATTATTGTCCAACTGCTGCCGCTATTAGTTGTCAAAAGGATTGTTCCGCTATCACCAACACAGCAACCATGTGAAATATTTGAGAAGAAAACTGATTTCAAATTAGCATGAGAAGCATTAGGTTGGGAAGTCCAATTAATCCCTCCATCAGAAGAATGGATGATTCTGCCGTTGTTTCCTGCTGCCCAGCCATTTAACGAATCGATAAAAAATACCGAATATAAATTTTCATGAACACCAGTAAATACATATTCCCAATTATTTCCTCCATCTATGGTTTTTAAAATGTTACCATAAATTCTTGCAATCCAGCCATAATTCCTATCTAGAAAAAACACAGATAAATTGTCATAATCAGCAGGAGTTAATTGAGTTTTCCAACTTTTTCCACCATCATTAGTGATGCAAATGTTTGGCCAACCAGCTGCACAACCAAATGAACTATCAACAAAGTAAATTGAGTTTGTGCCAATTAAAGGCGCATCCTCCAGATGGTTCCAAGTACTACCCCCATAAAGTGTTCTGAAAATTTTTCCATATTCCTCTAAAACCCATCCGTTATTTTTATCAACAAAGGAAGCGGAGCGGAGTGGTACACGAGGTAAATTTTTAGGAAACCAGTCTATCCCTCCGTTTGATGTTCTTTTTAATGGTTGAACTGTATAGCCAATATTTTCGTTAATAAATCTTACTTTCCAACCACTACCTTTATATTCACTCCAGTTTAATCCGCCATCTGTAGTTTTTAAAAGTATCTCCCCAGAAATCCAACCAATACTATAATTTATAAAAAAGACTGAAAATAGATGAATAATGCCTGGAATTCTTTTAACAGTCCATTCCTGACCTCCATTTGTTGTACTTAGTATTGTTCCACTTCTTCCAACCGCCCAACCGGTATCCTTATTGATGAAATAAATATCGAATAAAGCGGAGGCAGAATCGCACATTTGAGTAATCCAGTTAAGTCCACCATCGGATGTCTTTAATATTATGCCTTTCTCCCCAGCTGCATATCCAGTAGAATCATCTATAAAAAAAACCGAGGCGATATTACCATGTATTCCGCTTGATTGCACATTCCAAGTGTTGCCTCCATCGGTTGTTTTTTGGATAATGCCTCCTAAACTTGAAACCCAGCCTATATTTTTATTTATAAAATATACGGAAAGAAGAGCTGAGTGATCCTGATTAAATTGCTTTTTCCATGTTACACCCCCATCAGTGGTTTTTATAATGATTGCACTGTCGCCAACGGCATAACCAGTATTTGAGTTAACAAAACAGACAGAATATAAACACTCATCTGTTCCGCTTTCTTGAGGTATCCAGTTTACGCCTCCATCATTTGTTTTCACAATTGACCCATCAGTACCTACAATCCATCCAGTTTGCTCATTAATAAAGCTAATTCCATAAAAAGTAGTATCTCTGAATGGCGGGTTTATCCACTCCCATTGTGCAATGGAATTGCTGTTATTTAAAGCAAAGAAAAACGAAACAAGGATTATTTTTCGCATAAAAGCCCCCAAAAAAGTTTATTTACCCTTCAGTTTTCTTCAACCCCAGCTCTTTTGCCATCCGTGAATAATTTGGCAGAGCTAAGCCAAGTTTGTTTGCTGCTTCTGTATCAGAGCTCGAATTCAATCGCACAAACTTAAAATACCTTTCACGTAAAATTCTTTCCATCTCTTTTAACGAAACAATGTTATTAGGGTTAAATACATCGCCAAAACCAAATTCATTTGTTGATGGTGAGATATCGAATATACCCAATGCGCGTCTTGCTTGTGCAGGAGTAATACTCACTTCTGACGTGAATAGTAATCTTTGCACCACATTCTTTAGTTCACGAACATTTCCAGGCCAGTCATACGTCATAAAAACTCTCATTGTTTCTTCAGGAATTTCTGGTTTATCCTTTCCCATATCTATGCTGATGTTTGAAAGGAAGTAATCGATAAGCAGCGGAATATCTGATCCTCTTTTTTTCAGATCTGATACATAAATTGGTAACACATTAAGACGATAGTATAAATCTTCTCTAAATCTTTTTTCTTTTACTTCTTCTTCAATATTTTTATTTGTAGCAGCTATTATTCTAACATCAACCTTAATTCTTTCAGTTCTCCCAATCTTTTCAATTTCACCATCTTGAATTACCCTTAACAATTTCACCTGCGCTTGCAGCGGCAGTTCTGTTATTTCATCGAGAAAAATTGTTCCATGATTTGCAATTTCAAATAATCCAAGTTTCTTTTTATCAGCGCCGGTAAATGCACCTTTTTCATAACCAAAAAGTTCGCTTTCAACTAACTGGCTGGGCAGACTTCCGCAATTTATAATTACAAAATTCTCATACTTCCTGTTGCTGCGATAGTGAATATTGTATGCAACCAACTCTTTTCCAGTTCCTGATGAACCTCGTATTAATGTGTTAACATTGCTGTTAGCAAACTTGTAAATCTCATCTTTAAGCTCATGCATCATAGGTGATTCGCCAATCATTTTCTTTTGAAGAAGAATATCTTCCACATTTCTATGCATCTTCTGGTATGATCGGAATCGCTCACGTTCAAGCAAGCATTTTTCATGTGCATTAAAAATGCTCATTATAAAATCGGTTGGCTGATAAATAAAATCTTCAATATCTCCTGGATATTTGGTGCAATACCAAAAAGCTCCTGCTTTCATCAGTTTATTTGCAAAACTGTAATCAGTTATATTAATAGTCATTTTTGTAATAACAATAATCTGAATTGAACTGTCGATCTCCTTAATTTTTTGAATTAAAGTTTCCCCCATTATTCCACCGGCAATTTGATAGTCCATAATGGCAACATCAAATTTGCCTTTGTTGTTTTGCAGAATTTCTAATGCCGCCTTTCCATTTGATACGGTGTCTGTAACTTTAATACGCTCTTCAAAAGGCTTTAACGTGTTCATCACTCTTCGAACATCATAATCCTCATCTTCAATAAGAAGAATATTAATTTGTTTTGCTTCAAAAATCATTCGTTAGGTCCAATCAATTATGAATTATTAAAGTAAATTTACATCCGCCGTAGTCGAGGTTTTCAGCATCTATTTCCCACCCGCATCGTTTAGTCATTTCATAAGCAATATAACAGCCATAGCCGGTGTTAGGCAGTCCTGTATTTTTTGTGGTTGTGTTTTCCACAAAAATATTTTTAATACCGTCTTCATTCCTCTCAAGGAGCTCATTTGCGATTCCCTTACCGTTGTCCTGTATTGTTACAAATGATTTTTTCAAATTAGGATCATACTTTGTTTTGCATGTTATAATTAAACTAGATTCACCTCCGTGATCAATACTGTTTTGAATAAGAGGTTCAATAATTTCCCATACAACAAACTCATTTACAGGAACAACAGGCAAATCGGGATCAGTTTCAAGATTTATTTCGTAGGCACTTTGTTTAGATGAAATGCGCAGAAAGATGTTGTCTGCAATAAATTTAATCACTTCATTCAAATTAGTACGGAACATCTGGTTTCTAATTGTCTGCACCGGAGGGTCGTACCACTTCATATCATAAATAACTCTTGAAATAAAGTTTGAATACTTAGAAACTCTATACTTAATATCGTTTATGTTATCTGGTGAAAGTTTTCTAAGATCTTCCTTTATAAACCCCATAATTTTTTCGGCTTTGTGATGAGTGTGGTAGATTCGTTTCGTAAAAATCAATTCCTTTTCATAAGTAATTTGTTTTTTCAGATTTGTCTCATGCTCATCAAAAAGCAGCTTTTGAGTTTCATCCCTTTCCTTTACGGTGTAGGAAGATATAAAGTACATTGCAATCATTCCCAACAAAATTAAGGAAAGATAAATTATAGATGTTTCATCGTAGTTTGTAATTATCTCATTTGTAATGAAAGAAAAGTCTGGTGTATTTTTCATGTATACAGCACCGATGTACTCACCCCTAAGGACTAATGGAACAAAGATGTTGAAAGTTTTTTCATCTGTAATGATGCTTTGTATTTGCTCATTAGAAGTTGATTCGCTTTCAATTTTTTTGTACATATCAATCACTTTTAGTTTTGCTTCATCCTTATTTTTGGAAATTTTGCTGTGATCGATTAAGAATGAGAATAAAGTTCTTCCATCATTTATTGCATAGACATTTTGGCCATATCTTACAAGGATATATAATCCTTGAATATTATGTTTTAACTGCTGCTGGCTAAAAATGATATCGAATGCCTGAATAATTTTTTCTGTTCTATCTTTTTGAAGTTGTTCTTTTGGACCAATCGATTCGAGCATCAACTCAATTGATGTGGTTGTAAGATTAGCAATTTCTTCAGCAGATTCTTTTTGATACCATTCTTGAGTATTATCTAAAAAATTTCTTATTGCACCTTTATTTATGAATGAAACAATTAACTGAAATGCAAAAAGAATAATAAACAGAACTGTAACATGTTTAAACTCAAAGTGGTACTCTTTTATCTTATCAACAATTTTTTTGGACTTCATTTCACTTAACCAAAATGGCATTATCTTTAATTTTTTGTTCAGCTTCTTGCAATGCTTTGTCAACTGTAATCTCGCCTTTGATAGCAAGGTTCACATAATAAGAAATTATATCAGATACATTAGTGTAGCCTTGAATGAATGGCCTATGCACACCGGTTTTGAACAGTTCTCTGAAAAACTTAAGTGATTGGTGCTTATTTAGATATGCGGTATCTTCATAGACAGCTTTATTTGTTGGAAGAAATCCTCCTTCCTCAAACATAATTTTTTGAGATTCTGCGCCCATTAAAAATTTGGTAAACTTAACAACCTCAGGCAATTTTTCTGAAAACCTGGATATCATCAAGTTCCAGCCACCATAAATTCCTGTAATTTTTCCATTCTTAAAGTGAGGAGTTGGAACCACTTTAAGTTTTTCCCTCAGGTTCTCACTTAATCCCTCAACTTCATCATCAAGCATGCTGGACCAAGTCCGAAGGAATAATCCATTATTTTGGATAAAGTATCTAAAGCTCTCATTTTCTTTTAAGTAAGTAACATCATAGGGAGAAATTTTATATTTGTGAACCAAATCAACCAAAAGTTCAAGTGCAATTTTTGCTTCTGGTGAGTTTATGATGACTTTTCCGCTTTTATCAACTAAACTGATTTCTTGATTAGCCAGGAGTTCCACAAAAAAACAGATTAGCCCTTCATAATCATCTGCTTGAAAAGTAAAGAAAGGATTTTTATAGTCCTTGTTAGATTTATAAAAGTTAATAAAATCTTCCCAAGTTACCGAACCGTTCAACTTCTCAACGAATTTGGTATGATTGGCAAGTTTGTTTAATAAGTCCTCACGATAAAGCATTACAGCAATGTCTATATAAAGAGGAACTGCAACCAATGTATCATAAAAAAAGCATGTACTTATTGCATTAGATGTTATGTTCCTAATCTCAGAACTGTCAAGTAGAGTTTGCAGCGGTACAGCCCACTTAGCAAAACGTGGTACCCAAATTTGGTCAATGCTAATAATATCAATACGGTTATTTCTGCTTCTTAAGTATCTAGCTAGCAGTTCCTTTCTTTCATTAGTGCTGAATTTATTGAATGAAAGGTTAATGGTTTCAACTTTAATGGAACCTTTATACTTTTGATTGAATAAATCAATTACTTTTTGATGTGCAGAAGAAATATGATCCACAAAGTAGATTGTGCTTGATCTTGTATTAGTCTCTGTTTCAAGTTGCTTAGGAGAAAAAACGAATGTAAAAAAGATAAAAATCGCAACAAGAAGTGTACTTATGATTATATAAATTATTTTTTCAATATTCATGATCAGTTAGTATGAAACTTATAATTTAACTGAGTTTAAATATAGATTTATTCATACAGATGTTTGTATACCTAAAATTAAAATTATTTTTCGCAGGTTATCAGAATAATAAGTTAGGTTTATTAAAATAATAATATAAATTATTGAGGAGTGAACCTCAAATGTCATAAATCTGCATAATTCCATAATTATTTTCTATTAAAAAGGGCATAATAATTGGGATGTAGTTTGGTCATCTATAAATAAAATAATAGAACAAATCTTAACAATTTACCTGGAGTAACCAATGGCAGTAACAACTACTTCTAAAAATGTTGGTACGAGTGCAGGAAACAATGGCACTAATTACGGACCGGCATTGATCGTTCTTACTTCTTTATTTTTTATGTGGGGGTTTATTACTTGTTTGAATGATATCTTAATCCCGCATTTAAAAGCAGTATTTGATTTAAACTATACACAAGTAATGCTTATTCAATTTACCTTTTTTACTGCCTATGCGATTGTTTCACTGCCGTCGGGAATGCTTGTAGAAAAGATTGGTTACAAAACAGGAATAATAATAGGATTGTTTACAGTAGCATTGGGAACTGTTCTCTTTTATCCAGCAGCAGGTTATCGTTCATATGGAATATTTCTTTTTGCACTTTTTGTATTGGCAGCTGGTATTACACTTCTCCAGGTTGCCGCCAATCCATATGTTGCAATATTAGGAAAACCGGAAACTGCCCCAAGCAGACTAATTTTATCACAAGCGTTTAATTCTTTGGGAACTACAATTGCTCCAATTTTTGGTTCAATTCTTATTCTTTCAGTTGCTGTTAAAGGTGCCGATGAATTAGCAAAAATGACTATGACTGAGGTCGAAGCTTATAAATTAGCTGAAGCTAGTTCAGTGCAAACTCCCTACTTAATGCTGACAGGCATGCTTGTTCTTATCGCAATCATTATAAGCTTATTCAAACTACCAAAAATTGAAGCAGCTTCTCAAGGTTCTGGAGATGGCGAAGGAAAAAATTATGATCATCATCATCATAGTGCTTGGGGTTACAAACACTTAGTATTAGGTGCTGTCGCAATTTTCGTTTATGTTGGCGGTGAAGTTTCTATTGGAAGTTTTCTTGTAAATTATTTCAAGGAACTTCTCAATATGCCCGAGGCCGAAGCCGGAACTTATGTTGCCTTGTACTGGGGTGGAGCTATGATAGGAAGATTTTTCGGTTCAATTACACTTTCCGATATGAAGGACACTAAAAAGAAAAATATGTATGCAGCATTGGTTTTTGTTTTAGCATTAGTTCTTGCACTTTACGTTACTAAAGAGTATCAAAACTTTGCTTCATTTTCTTTATCAGGATTTGGTAAAACCCTCACTTTTCTTGTACTTGTTTTCTTAAATTATATTGCATTTAATCTTGGGAAACCACAGCCCGGAAGAACTTTAGCAATACTTGCAGCTTGTGCAGCAGTTTTGGTAATAGTATCAATGTTAACTAACGGCGAATTTGCAATGTGGAGTATTCTTGCAGTTGGTTTATTTAATTCAATAATGTTTCCAACAATATTTACTTTGGCTATTGACGGATTGGGAAAGCATACAGGTCAAGGTTCGGGTATATTATGCACAGCAATAGTCGGCGGTGCAATCATTCCTGTTATTCAAGGTATATTTGCTGATAGTATTGGTATCCACCATGCTTTCTTCTTACCAGTGCTATGTTATCTATATATTGCTTTCTATGGAATGAAAGGACACATTCCAACTTTTACCAAACCAGCATAAGATGAAAAAATGAAAATCGATGTAACCCTAGGAATAGATGTTGGCGGAACAAATACCGCCTTTGGATTTGTTGACGTAAACGGCAAGTGTATTGCCGAATCTACAATTCCAACAAAAGCAAATAACAGCGCCGTTGATCTCTTTGCAAGACTAAAGCCGGAAGTTGATAAGCTGTTTTCATCATTATCTAATAGCTATACACTTAAAGGAATTGGTGTAGGTGCTCCAAACGCTAATTATTATAGAGGGACAGTGGAAAATCCCCCTAATTTAAAATGGGGCAATGTAAATATTGTTGAAATTTTAAAGCAATATTTTGATGTTCCGGCTGCCATAACCAACGATGCAAATGCTTCTGCTATTGGTGAAATGCTGTTTGGTGCCGCTAGAGGCATGAAGAATTTTATTGTAATAACTCTTGGTACAGGCTTAGGCAGCGGAGTAGTTGTTGACGGAAAGTTAGTTTATGGATCTGATGGATTTGCCGGTGAAATTGGTCATACCACATTTGATCCTAATGGAAGACAATGCGGCTGCGGCAAGAAAGGCTGCCTTGAAACTTATGCTTCGGCAACAGGTATTAAACGAACAGTATTAGAATTACTCGCGCTTAAAAATGATGAGAGTTCGCTAAGAGAATCATGTTTTAACGAACTGGATTCAAAAAAGATCTACGACGCCGCACTAGCCGGTGACAAAATTGCATGGGAAGCTTTCCAATTCACTGGTAAAGTTCTGGGATTAAAACTTGCTGATGCAATTGCTGTTACAAGCCCCGAAGCAATAATATTGTTTGGGGGTCTAGCACTTGCCGGCAACCTGATTATTGAACCAACAAAAAAATCTATGGAGGAGAATCTCTTCCATGTTTTTCGCAATAAAGTTAAAATTCTACAATCGGGTTTGCCAGAAGGAAATAGTGCAGTCTTAGGAGCAAGTGCTCTAATTTGGAATGAAATAATAAAGACTCGTTAATTTTTTATAGATATATTTCAACACATATTTTTAGAATCAATTTTTTTTATTCGAGGTTCAAATGAAAAAATTCACTTCCCTATTTTTTATCATTATTGTATTGACTTTATTAGGATTCCGGCCGGACGAAATTCAAAAATCTCCTGAAGAAATTATTGCCGAAAGAGTAGACTCGGTTTTATCTCTAATGACTTTGGAAGAAAAAATTGGACAGCTAAATCAATTATCATATGGAATAGGCTGGGGTCCAACAGTAAAAATTTCTGTCCCTGATGAATACAAAGAATTGATAAAACAAGGTAAAGTAGGTTCTTTTCTAAATGCAGTTGGCGCTGAATTTACATACGAACTTCAAAAAATTGCGGTTAATGAATCAAGATTAAAAATACCTTTAATTTTTGGGTTAGATGTAATACACGGGTTCAAAACAATTTTCCCAGTTCCTTTGGGAGAAGCTGCTACTTGGCATCCTGAGATTGTAGAGATGTCTGCACATTATCAGGCTCTTGAAGCAGCCTCTGCAGGAATACATTGGACATTTTCACCAATGGTTGATATCGCCCGTGACCCTCGCTGGGGTAGAATTATGGAAGGCTCAGGTGAAGACACTTACCTCGGTTCTTTAATGGCAGCTGCCCGAGTTAGAGGTTATCAAGAAAATTTGTCAGATCTTAACATCATCGCATGTGCAAAGCACTATGCTGGTTATGGCGGAGCCGAAGGAGGAAGGGATTACAACACAGTAGATTTCTCAGAAAGAACATTTAGAGATATTTATCTCCCGCCATATAAAGCTGCGGTAGATGCTGGTGCTCATACACTTATGGCATCATTCAATGAAATTGGTGGTATTCCTGCTTCCGGTAGTAAATATCTTTTAAACGATATTTTGCGCGAGGAATGGGGATTCAAAGGTTTTGTTGTTAGCGACTGGAATTCTATTGGTGAATTAATAAACCATGGTTTTGCCTCTGATCTTAAGCATGCTGGTCAAATTTCTTTGAATGCCGGCTTGGATATGGATATGGAATCACGCGCTTATACTACACATCTTAAAGAACTTGTGGATGAAGACAAAGTTGATGAAGATGTAATTGATGAATCAGTTAAGCGAATTTTGAGGATTAAATTTAAGCTTGGATTGTTTGACGATCCATTCAGATATTGTAAAAAAGAAAGAGAACAAAAAAACATAATGACTGAAGAAGTCAAAATCGCTGCAGAAGAAGTAGCAAAACGATCGATGGTTCTACTTAAGAATTCAAAAAACATTCTGCCGCTTAAAAAGACTTATAAGAGAATTGCAGTAATTGGTCCACTCGCTAATTCAATGTCAGACCCACTTGGTGGATGGAGCGCGATGGGTGATTCAGTTGACGTTACGACTGTAGTTGAAGGATTGAAAATTTTTGTTGATAAAAAAATTGACATCCTTTATGCTGAAGGATGCAAGATTGATGGCAATTCAACCGCTGGATTTAAGAATGCAGTTAATGTTGCAAAAAAATCAGATGTAGTGATTCTATGTCTCGGTGAAAGCAGAGACATGAGCGGAGAAGCTTGCAGCAGATCTTCTCTTGATTTACCAGGAGTACAAGAAGCCCTGGCAAAAGAAATAATTAAAACCGGCAAACCGGTTGTTGCAGTACTAATGAATGGACGCCCGTTATCAGTAAATTATTTAAATGAACATGCTGATGCTATTTTAGAAGCATGGTTTCCTGGTGTTTCTGCTGGTAATGCAATTGCAAAAGTACTCTTTGGATATTATAATCCAAGCGGTAAACTGCCAGTAACATTTCCAAGAACAGTTGGACAAGTTCCCATTTATTACAACCATAAAAACACAGGCAGGCCTGGCAATTTAAAGGATCATTATACATCCAAATACCTCGACCTTCCATTAACTCCCCTCTATCCATTTGGGTTCGGTTTAAGCTATACAACTTTTAGTCTAAATGATTTTACATTAAGTTCAAATAAATTATCCGCTGATGATTCAATTAATGTATCTGTAAAAGTTAAAAACACCGGCAATTACGATGGCGAAGAAGTGGTGCAATTTTATGTGCAAGATTTAGTTGGAAGTGTAACACGCCCTGTAAAAGAACTAAAAGGCTTCAAAAAAATAATGCTTAAAAAAGGTGAAGAAAAAACTATTCAATTTGTAATTCACGAAAAAGATTTGCGTTTTACTGCTGCAGACATGCAATTCAAATCTGAACCTGGAAAGTTCAAAGCCTTTGTTGGAACAAATTCAGTTGATGTTTTAGAATTGGGGTTCGAACTAGTTGAATAAAAATTATATGAGAGGTTTTAGATGAAGACTTTTAATAGGATTATTTTTTTTCTTGCATTCATTTTTTCATTTGTACTTACAAACTGCAGTAAGGAAGACACAACTACAGCTCCTAAAAGTAATATCCCAGAAATTCCTGGCTACACATTAGTTTGGAACGATGAATTTGATAAAGCCAATATTGATTTGACAAAATGGGAACATGAGGTTAATGGTGATGGCGGCGGGAACAATGAATTACAATACTACACAAACCTCGCTTCAAATTCTTTTATAGAGAATGGACATCTTATTATTAAAGCTATTTATGAAAATTACCAAGGGAAATACTTTACCTCAGCAAGAATGAGAAGTAAAAACAAAGGCGATTGGTTATACGGAAGAATTGAAGCAGTTGCAAAATTACCAACTGGCAAAGGCACTTGGCCGGCAATTTGGATGCTGCCAACCGATTGGGAATATGGCAACTGGCCCGAAAGTGGAGAAATAGATATAATGGAACATGTTGGTTATGACCCAAATGTTGTTCATGGTTCAATTCACACCAAAGCATATAACCATGTTTTAGGAACACAAAAAACTGCTAAACTTCCTGTCCCTACTGCAACCACAGAGTTTCACAAGTATGCTATTGAGTGGTTCGAAGATCATATCGACTTTTACATCGATTCAATTAAATATTTTTCTTTCACAAATGAAAATAAAGGATCTGCATATTGGCCTTTTGATAAAAGATTTCATTTGATTCTAAATCTTGCTGTTGGCGGTAATTGGGGCGGGGCGCAAGGCATTGATCCCGGTGCATTCCCTGCAAGATTAGAGATTGATTATGTAAGAGTTTATAAGAAAAACTAAAGCATTAATTTTAGGTGGCATCCAGTTAAAAGATGTCATCTTTAATCGGAGCCATAATGAAAATCGTTATTTCAATATTCCTAGCATTTTTTATGATGACAACCTCTCTTTTTTCCCAATTACAAAAACAAACTAGCCACACTTTTGAAAAAGAAATTAAATTAACACTCTCGGCAAATTACCTTCTTTATCTGCCAAAGGATTATGAGAAAGTTAACGATGAATTTCCACTAGTACTTTTTCTTCATGGTGCAGGTGAAAGAGGAACAGATGTTGAGAAAGTAAAAGTACATGGTTTACCAAGATTAATAAATGAAGGAAAAGATTTTCCATTCATAGTTGTTTCCCCTCAGTGTCCAGAAGATATGTTTTGGAATACCGATTTGCTCACTGCCTTACTTGATGAAATTGAAGATAATTATAGAGTTGATAAAAATAGAATATATGTAACAGGCTTAAGTATGGGCGGTCATGGAACTTGGTCGCTTGCAATAGCTCAGCCTCATAGATTTGCCGCGATTGCTCCAGTTTGTGGTTGGAGTAATCCAACTATGGCTTGCACAATTAAGCATGTTCCTATTTGGGTATTTCATGGTGCAAAGGACAACGTCGTTCCGTTATCTGCATCCGAGCAGATGGTAGAAAAATTAAAATCATGTAATGCCGATGTAAAATTCACAATTTATCCTGAAGCTAATCATGATTCATGGACAGAAACTTATAACAACGATGAATTATATTCATGGTTACTCCAACATTCATTAAAATAAATAGAATAAAAATGAAACTACTTAAAAAAATCAAATCGTTCATCGGAGCTGGAAATAACAGATCAGTAAACAAGGTTTTTGTCAACAAAAAATCATGTCCTCATTGTGTAAGCCGCGGTTTCGTAACCTTCTCAGATAGTGAGAGAACAAACAATTGTAAGCAAGAAGTCACTAAGTCCATCTTAGTACTAATCTTTTTATTGGGTTTTCAAATCTCAGTTTTCTCTCAAACTGATGGATTTGTTTCGGTTAAAGGGAAAGAATTTATTTTACCTGATGGCAAATCTATTTTGCTAAAGGGCATTAATCTCGGTAACTGGCTTGTTCCCGAAGGTTATATGTTTCACTTTCAAAAAACAAGTTCTCCAAGACTCATTTACGATTTGTTCGATGTTCTCATTGGAGAAGAAGAAGCAAATAAATTTTGGGATGCATATAGAGAAAATTACATAACCAAAGAAGATATTCATTTTATAAAAAGCCTTGGGCTTAACTCTATACGTATACCATTTAACTACAAATTATTTGTCACTGATTATCCATACAGAGAATTAAAAGGAGTTGGGTATACACTTTTAAATCGTGTAATAAATTGGTGTAAGGAAGAAAACCTTTATGCAATATTTGATATGCATTGTGCTCCGGGAGGACAAACCGGCGATAACATTGACGATAGTTATGGCTATCCATTTCTTTTTGAAAGTGAAGAAAGCCAGCAATTAATGGTAGATGTTTGGAAAAGACTGGCTGAAATTTACAAGGATGAAACCATTGTTATTGGTTATGACTTAATGAATGAACCAATTGCTCATTTTTATGACAAAGAAAAATTAAATCCAAAACTCGAGCCGTTGTATAAAAGAATTACTTCCGCAATACGTGAAGTGGATAAGAATCATATCATTTTCATCGGAGGCGCACAATGGAACACAAACTTTAGTATTTTTGGTCCTCCATTCGACGATAAACTTGCTTATACATTTCATACTTATTGGACAGAAGTTGAGCAAAAAGTAATCCAAAGCTATGTCGACTTCAGTAATAAATATAATGTTCCAATGTGGCTTGGTGAATCCGGAGAAAACACTGATGAATGGATAAATAATTTTAGAACCTTATTGGAAAAAAATAATATCGGCTGGTGTTTTTGGCCTTACAAAAAAATGAAAAGTGAAAGAGGAATAGTATCAATTAATCAACCAGAATACTTCGACTTAATTATTGAGTTTGCTGAAGGTGATACTTACTCGTATGGTGCAATAAGAGATAGAAGACCAAATGCTGAAAAAGTTAAACTAGCACTTAATCAATACTTGGAGAATTGCAAACTAAAAAATTGTACAATAAATGATGGTTACATAAAAGCGCTTGGTCTGAGGTAATTCAAAACCTTTAACAATTGGTTTAGCATCTGCCCTAAAGTTACAAGTCAATTAATAATTTGATCCATGATGAAAATTTATCAATCCATTCTATTAGTATTTATTTTTTGTTCATTTATTTACGCTCAATATGAAGATACAGGTAAACGCGGTTTATATTTTTCTAAAAAGAGTTACTCGTATGAGAAAATACCTCTATTTGCTGCAAGTCGAGATAATCTTCCATCCCCTGTTATAGAAGACAAACCTGAATTAATTGAGCTTTACTGGAAAGCATGGCAATTAGCGTTTAATCACTTTAAACAACCGCCTAAAGGTTCACCATTTGTATCCAATTACTTAGACGAAGCATTTGCACCTAATATTTTTCAGTGGGATACTTTTTTTATGATAATGTTTGCCCGGTATGCTCATCATATTTTCCCGGCAATTGAATCTCTTGATAACTTTTACTGCCGCCAATATGAGAATGGTTATATCTGCAGAGAAATTGTTGAAGCCAACGGTGAAGATTTTATTTACGAAGGGAGAGAACATACCGTAAATC
>JACAFC010000044.1 GCA_013388515.1 Ignavibacteriaceae bacterium
CAGTTAGACTATCCTTGTAAAGCAAAATGTTTGTTCCAACTAGAGCTTCGCCTGTAGTTGCATCAGTTACAAAACCGGAAAGTATAGCTTCATTTTTTTGCGGGAAAATTGCGTTCAAGCAGGCAAATAAAAAGGAAATAAGAATAATAACTGCTGTTTTCACAGAAACGCTTTATAAAATTGTTTTATTTATAAGTAACAATTTAAATTTTATTCGAATTAAAACCAGTAAAAGATTTTTGTTACTAAATTATTTTAACAGCAGCATCTTACGGTAAGAATGGTAATCTCCGGCTTTTAATGTGTAAAAGTAAACTCCGCTTGTTAGTTTGCTGGCATCAAATTCAACTTCGTAGCTTCCGGCGGGTTTGTACTCATCTATAAGAGTTGCTACTTCGTTTCCTATTACATCATAAATCATTAATTGTACGGGCACGATGCATCGTGCCCCTACACATGAAACTGAATATCTAATCTTCGTGCTTGGGTTAAAGGGGTTTGGGTAGTTTTGAGAAAGCTGAAATTCAGTAACTGCCATCAGATTATTTTTAATTTCAATATCTGTAAGGTCTGAGAGATTGAATATACTGCAATATATATCATATCCGTTAGCAATATTTCTGGCATCAGACCAAACGAACACCACTTTATTATTAACCACAGTAAAATTAGGATTCTTTCTTAAACCTTGTACATTAGAATGAATCATAATTGAATCCCCGATTCGTTTGCCATCCATTGAATAACATTTTACAAATAATTTTTCATTGACCTTAAAGACAACAGCAAAGTAGTTATCATTCAATTTGTTGACATAAAGATCTGAGTAAGAATTTGCTAAATAAAATTTATTTGTTAATGCATTTCCATTTAGATCAAGTATTTGCCCGGTTAAAGGTGAATATTCGTTCGAGGTAATGCTCAACAGTTTCGAGTTTCCTAAATAGCGGTCAACATATGTACCGTAACGAGTTGATGTTGAATCTAAATTGTTATCTAAAAACTGAGCATATTGATAAGTACTAATTAAGAATGAATTTTGATTCTCCTTAAAAATACTTATTGGGTATTCAAGGGAAGCAGATAGTAATAATTGTTCTCTCTTTATTTCCCCATTCCGGTTATACAATCGGGCAATTAACTGTTTATTAACATAAAAAACTACAAGGAACACCGAATCGGATACAATTTTACAACTGATATTCGGGCTGCCTTGCTGAGATGTATTTAAGTAAATTTTGTTAATAGTTTGAAAATCTTGATCATAAATTGAATAGCCATCTTGCTTCTCATGACTAACCGGATTCTCCTCACTCCAAATTCCAACTGACCAGCCATCTGAAAAGAAATTGATTCTTCGATTCTCAATTACTTTTTCCGCACCCGATAAAATATTCCCATCAGAGTCAATCTTTTTGCAAAGAATATTTTGCTCATCGGTGTATGAAATCAATAATTCATCATTATTAATTTCATGAACGATTGGTGAAAGTTCGTTGCTGCCGGCTAAATCATCATTAAGTTTAAGACTATCGATCACTGTTAAATTATGTAATTCCAACTGATAAGCATCATAATTGATGGCTGTTGGAACTAATAAATTACCGTCTTGTGTTCTTTGAAAATTATTTCTCAGTGAAAGTGTTAAACTGGAGTCAAAAAACGACTCAGCTAATTCACCATTGCCATTAAATGTATATAGCGAATGAAATTCTTTATCCTCCGGATATCTAGACTCGTTTATACTTATTAGCAGTGAAAATTTATTGTCAATAATAGGTGTAATGGCAAAATTCTTAATGTACCGATTAAGATTGACAGCTGCCAAATCAGATTTGAATAACTTGAGGTCGGGCAGCATTTGCACAACACTTCCATCGCGATTTACTTTCCAAGAATTAAGAAGGAGTGAATCTCGCGAAATATAAAATACTTGATATGTTGTATCTGGCAGAGCAATTGATTTAAGAAAACTCGAGTTAAAATCATAGTTGTCAAAAATGATTGTTGAGTCAATTAAAACTTGATTTGCAATTATTGAATCTGATGCTGAAAAGAATGTTCCAAATAATTTTCCATCGTATGATTCCCAAGAACCCTGCAGCGAAAATAGAGCATATTCGTTTAATTGATTAGCTGCGGATGCAACTGCATATGCATTTGTTGGCAAGCTGTCATCAGGAGTTGATTGGAAAACAAGATTCCCATTAAATTCTATTTTAGTTAAAGAGACATACCCGCCAGAAGAATGAAAATTTAGATAGTGATTTTGTGTTCTTATGAGTGAATTATGGATTCCTAACCAGCCAGTTGCACACCAAGGAATGGATCCACCAGTTATATAAAAAGAAGGAAATGCAGTATTTTCATCCAGGTATATCTTACCATCTATTGAATAATATCCATCCCACATGTACGGACTATTATAAGAGGAAGAAAGCTTATTTAAGATCAGAAATGATCCATCTGGAGCAAAACACAAATCATAGTCTGACGATACCTCAAAATTTTGACCAACTTTATTACCAAGTGAATCAACTTTTTGTGCAAAGTAACTCAACTCACCTTTGCGGTAATCATACCAAATATAAATTCCTCCCCCATTCGGATCGGGGAAGAGTGATACGGATTCTTGTTTAATAGTTGAGGGGTAATTATCGCTGCTTACTAAAAAATCGTTGTTTAACAATGACTCATTTATTTGAGCGTACGATAAGAAAACCGATAGTAATGAAAAAATGATTCCCTTTATCTTCATTTAAGTACTCCCACATTTTACTTCTACTTTAATAATAGCATTTTTTTTGTTTGAATAAAAGAACCTTCTGTAAGCTGATAAAAATAAACTCCGCTTGGAAGATTCTCAACTTTGCTGGAATTACTCATGAATTCAACCTCATAACTTCCTGCTGGTTTGTATTCATTAACTAAAGTTGCAATTTCATTACCTAACACATCATAAACTTTTAATTGTACGGGCACGATGCATCGTGCCCCTACACAAGGAACTGTATATTTAATCTTTGTACTTGGATTAAATGGATTGGGATAGTTTTGATATAAACTGAAACTTGAAGTAGATATTGGCTTCTCTTCAACGTCAACAAGTGAAGAAAAATCGTACCGCCAAATTCCACTTGCTGCAACAAAAAGGTAATGATCTTGAATCAATAAGGAGTGAATCCAATCCATTGGTTCTATATTCAATCCTTTCGAAATACTAAACCAACTTTCTCCAAAGTTTGTACTGCACAATATTTTATGTGCAAATGTAGTATCCATGCCCGAGGCAAAGATAAGATTACCAGAATTAGCTAAAATTTCGACTCTAAAGCGATCGGGGATACCAACATTCATCAATTCCCATTCTAAATTATTATTAAATCGAGCTATGCCATATACTCCGCCAAACAATAAAATCGAATCAACTTTAATCACACAATTACTATAGCTTGGAAGACTATTGTTAAACAATTCCCAGTTATATCCGTTATCATAAGAAACAAAGATTGGATTAGTATGAGTGAGAAGGAATATTAAACTATCAATAACGTGAAGCTCTCCATTTGAAGCAGGAATAGTGGTTAGTGTTTGCCAGTTATTTCCAAAGTCAGTTGAATGAATGTAGGAATTGCCTATGTTTGCAAACAGCTCAGTACCGTGAAGAAATATATTAGAAACACCAAATCCTTTTACATAAATCGTATCAGATTTAATCCAATTTTTATCCGTCCGAAAAATGCATGGCATTGGAAGACAAAAACCCGCACACGTCCACGATAAACTGCTGAATAAATAATCGTCATTCACTGCAATATCATCAATCCAAGAGGCGGGAACATAACCAACGCTATCCCACGATTCTCCATAATTTGAAGAGGAATAAAAATAAGTCTTCGAATCAGCACCGCGTATTGGTGCAATAACATTTCCATTCCATTCCTTAATAACTGGTGTGTAGAAATTTTGAAAGCCCACATTTGTCCATTGGGAAAATAACACACTTGGTGAAAGTACCGTTAGAAGTAAAGATATTTTAAAGTTCATTTTGTCCCCAATAAAATAATCTACTTTAAATATATCATTTTCTTTGTTGAGATGTAATTACTTGTTTTAAGTACATAAAAGTATAACCCGGTTGTCAGATTTATCGATTTTCCTTTAGTAAAAGATCCTCCATTGACAGAAAATTCAACCTCATAACTTCCTGCTGGTTTGTATTCATTAACTAAAGTTGCAATTTCATTTCCTAACACATCATAAACTTTTAATTCTACGGGCACGATGCATCGTGCCCCTACACAAGGGACTGTATATCTAATCTTAGTACTTGGGTTAAATGGATTAGGATAGTTTTGATATAAATTGAAACCTTCTGGAAACTCACTTTTAATTTCTTCATCAACTTTAACAACAGGCAAATCAAATCTAAACACACCTGAACTTATAAAGGCTAAGTATATCCAATTATCCCATGTTAAATCCATACCTGCTAAAATATCATAAATTGGTAATTGCAAACTCTGCCAACTATTGCCTTCATCTTTGCTGTAAAAGAAATACGTTCTAGGTAAACCATAATACAACGTGTTTGCTGCAATATAGATTATTATTCCGGAGGGAGAGAATGCGATGTTGAGAAGCATTAGAGAATCTGTTTGAAAGATATTTGACCAGTTACTTCCGTGATCTTTAGAAAGTAATACTTTGCTTCTATCAGTAACAATTATTTTATGAATCGAATCACCATAAAAGTCAATATCTTGAACATTGCAAAGTGGGAAAAGATTATCCCAGGTATCTCCGTTATTTGTAGATCTTATTAGTAAACTACCTGCAAAGCCTTCAGAACCCCCGGCATAAACAAATGGTTTATTATCATATACTTGCAGAGAAGCAAAATATCCTTCGATTGTTAAATCATAAACTGAGTGCCAAGTAGTATCCCGAAAGAATCTTCGGTAAAGCTTCCTGCCGCCAATGGCGAAAGTTTCACCACAAATAGATTCATCTGGAAATCCATCAATTCCTAAAATTGACGCGGTATGATTTTTATCTATCCCATAACTCATTGGTTTAGGTGTGCCGCCCATGAAACTGCAAAATAAAAATTCTGGGTTATCAATATTTGGTTCAGTACCAATTCCGATTGACCAACTGAGCGGTCCACTTTTATGTGGATAAACTGAAGTAACATGAACCGAGTCAATGTCTATTTTTTCCCATCCGGTGTATGATGGTTCATGTATTGATTGATAAAATACGCCATTATAATTTGTTCCTACAGCAATTAATCCCTCCCCAATTTTAATTGATGTAATGTGCGAATCGGCAAGCCCCAGATACTCAATTATCTGGGCAGCGGACGGGCTGTTAAAAAATAAAAGACAGAGTAAGGAAAATATGTTTCTCATGCTTACTCCAATATTTTTATATAACTATTTTAAATATAACATCTTCCTAGTTTCAATATAATTATTTACGCCTAGCTGATAGTAATAAATCCCGCTTGGTGTATTGGCTGAAGGAATGAACTCATATTCATAAGACCCTGCAGCTCTAAATTCATCAACCAAGTTCGCTACCTCATTGCCGAGTATATCATAAATCTTTAAGAATTGTCTGCCATCGCTGGGTGATTGCCATGAAATTACCGTTTTTGGATTGAACGGGTTAGGATAGTTTTGATTGAGTATAAATTCAAATGTACTTTTTTTGATTTCTACTACTACTGAATTGCTGTATTCATACTTCCCATCATTATCCATTTGTTTTAATCTATAAGAATAAATTCCAGGTTCTAAATTCTCATCTTTGAATGAATACTCTTTTGTAGAGTTGCTGTTTCCATGTCCATTAACAAAACCAATTTTCTCCCACTCTTGATTTTGGACTTTTGATATCTGACTTCTTTCAATCTCAAATCCATAGTTGCTAACCTCAGTTGCTGTTTTCCAGTTGAGCAGCACATTATTTTTTTCAACTGTACCTACAAAAGAAACTAACTCAACAGGAACTGGACTTTCTCCCTCGACCCAAACTGCATAACTGCGTGCAGGAAGCTGAATATTAACCCTTCCACCTGAAACAGTTAATGTCTGCAGCAAAGAATTTCCAATCTTGTCACCAAAAGTTTCACCTTCTAATACTCCGGTTGTATTTATACCAATCCACAAATTGATTGGTACATCGTCAAAGTTTATGGCGACAATAACATCTTTGCCTGTAGATAGTCCCATTAACTGATAAACTAATAGTTTAGATGCATCACCAGCAAAGAAATAAGGATCTCTATTTGTGAAAAATCTGTTAAGATATTCATGTGCCATGGCACCATGAATATACTGTTTGTGAACATTTATTAACGCATCAATATTACTTTTACCGGCGTTTGGAAAACCTGAAACATTATAGTAGTCAGGATAAAAAACGCAAGGCAAACCAACTTGATTGTTTGTAAGTATATATGTGTAAGCAAGAATCGGATCATTTTGGATATATTGACCAGCATCTCGGAAATCATGATTTCCAACAAATGTAACTACATTAAATCCATTTGCTCCTGGTTGGGCGTCTACAATACTTGAGTTAAATACATTTCGAACATCGTAGCTTGAATTATCGCATGCATCCTTAAGTGATTGCATTAATGAAAAATCAAACACCCGAGGTAATATTGCTGCTTTGGAAGCGTCATCCATAGATGAATAAACGGCATCGACCCAACCTTTTAATGATGCAGAATTCCCATCATAAAATTCGCCAACAACCAAACCCGGGTCTATTCCATTGGTGTGAAGATGGTCGAGCAAATCGCCAACAAAAGAAGGCGGAAAGTGTTTAACAGCATCCATTCTTAACCCACGAATACCAACGTCAGTCCAAAGCCATTCTGTCCAATCAAATAGCTTATTTTTCGTGTCAGTTACACCTTGATCATAATCATAAAAAAACCATGGCCAATCCCAATCACCATTTAAAAAAGTTGTTGAAGCATTTCCGGAGTTCGGTTTGAAGTTCTCAAAATTCATACTTCCCTGAGCGGAAGGCATGTTAGTAAAATCAGTATAAGTCTGATAATTAAACTCGGTTGTTGTCAGCGGATTATAACTGCTTCCACCTGTTGGGCCCTCAGGATCAAAATAGAAACCATAAATTCTATGATCAGAATATGTTGATGATGTATTATTTAAATAAATAATCAACTTATCCCCCGCAGAAGTAAAATCTGCTGAAGTAAGATTTAAATGAAATTCATCAGTCTGGCAAGTACCTGTACCATCATCGCCTAAAGTGGCAAGCATATCTTGATTCAGTATAATTTCATCTGAAGTATTGCATTGACCCGAACAATCACAACCACCATTGGGTTCAGATTCATTTACAGTACCTTGAAAAGTGCCATTTTGTTTCAACTGAGTTGTAATATATACTTTGTATCCAACTCCTGCATAGCCACCAGATTTAGAACTTATTTTAAAATAATAATCACCAGCACCAAAAGGACTGCTACCACCAAGATCAATAGTAATTCTATATCTGTCAGAAGGAAAAGGAGATTTCGGCGGATTCTGATAATTTAGAACATACTGCTTAACAGCGGAGTTATTTTCTGCAGCTCCGCCATCCCTATGATTGTAAACTACATCAGCAACTGCTTTCATTCCATTAGTATTAAGGGAAGATATTAGTTGATTGAGTTCTGATCGTGTACCAAAACCAGTGGCACCCAATCCATATTCTCCAAGGTCATATAAATCTTTTGGATCATAACCGTTGCTGCAATTACCAAAGCTTGCTCTAGACAAAGGAGGCAGCCATAAATAAGTAAACCCAGCCGATTTTAGTTCTGAAACTTTGTTGTTTAATGCAACAGCCCAGCTGCTGCCAGTGTAACCGTTACAACCGTCTTTTGGATAGTCCCAATACCATGCATGCATTAAAAAATCTTGTGCAAGAATTGATGGACTTGTCATAAAAGATATGACAGCTGCACAACAAAAAAATAGGCGAAAGATTATTCTATCTTTCAACAAACCACCCTCCGATTTTTAAAAATAGAAACGGTTATCTCACTCTCGTCATTCCAGATTAAATCCGGAATCTTAATTCAAATACCTAATTAAAAAGATGCTGAATGAAACTTGTCTAACAACTAGTTATCTTCAGCATGACATAAATAATTTTGGAGATAACCGCTTTTACTAATTACTCTTATTTAACAAAAGTCATTTTTCTGGACTCTACAAACGAACCAGCTTCTAACCTGTAAAAATACATTCCAGAAGTTATACTTTTTATTTCTGCAGGATTAAATTCAATTTTATAGTTACCAGCTTCCTGCACTTCATTAACCAATACAGCGACTTCATTTCCTAAAACATTAAAGACTTTTAATTGAACAAACTCTTTACTAGGCAATGCATATTTAATAGTAGTGCTCGGATTAAATGGGTTTGGATAATTCTGTAATAATGCAAACTCATCCGGTGTTGTATTAATTGAAACTTCAACTTCCTTGCTGTACTCAAACTTACCGTCGTTGTCAATTTGTTTTAATCTGTAAATATAGTTTCCACTTGTAACATCTTTGTCAACAAAGCTGTAACTCTTTGGTGAATTACTATTTCCATGCCCATTGACAAAGCCAATTTTTTCCCAGGTTAAGCTTTTAACATTTGATTTTTGACTTCTCTCAATATCAAATCCATAGTTATTAATTTCGGTGGCTGTTTGCCAGTTAAGTTTAACCACTTTCCCTTTAGCTGATGCCAAAAAAGATGTGAGTTCTACGGGGAATGAACTATTTGTAGTAAACGTAGCAACATAGTTTGCACTACTATTACTCAGCCAACTATCTCCTTGACTTGTTCCCCAACTTTTAGCCCAAATATGAAAAGTGTATGATGTACTGGGAGATAATCCACTTAAAATATTAATATTTCCAAACCAAAGACCCTGATAATCATTTCCATTTGGTCCCGATTGTGTCCATATAATTTCATGAGCATCGAGTCCAGGAATAGCATTACTGTTAGCATCTTTAACTTGCCAATAAAATGCTCCACCAGTTCGATCTTGATTATCACTCCAGTATTTCATATCCGCACCAGTTATAACCAAGGTTGTTGAAGAAGTTATAATCCCAAAGTTATGTCCATGAAATTGAGAGCCAAATGAAGGATCACTTCCTATCCAATAGTAAACATTACCACCATTATCTTTATTTATGATTACATAATCCTGGAACCAACCTGTAGCTGCAGAAATTATATTACCTAATAGAAAAATTAGTGTTACTATTCTTTTCATCATCCCTCCGATGAATTTTTCAAAAGCATGTTCTTTAATTGCTAAAAAATAATTTTTTATTCTTTTTATATCAACATTTTCAAGTTCAAAGAGAAAATATTTTTAGGGTTTTGCGGTATGTCTTAAAATGATATGTTATGGTTCAAAGTATTATTTTCGCTGCCTCAGCACTTCAAACAGCAGTACTCCGGTTGAAACTGAAACATTCAGCGATTGGATTTTACCGAACATTGGAATCTTAATTAAGAAATCACAGTTTTCTGCAACTAACTTTCTTATGCCTTTTTCCTCATTACCAACAATAATTGCTGTTGGAAGTTTATAATCAACCGAAGTGTAGTCCTTTGCCTCATTTAGGTAAGAACCAAAAATCCAAAACTTATTTTGCTTTAGCTCTTTTATTGCGTTAACCAGGTTATCAACTAAACAGATTTTAACATGCTCGGTTGCGCCTGCAGATGTTTTAACTACCGTTTCGTTAATTGGAGCAGAGTTATGTTTTGTTATAATTACTCCATCTACACCAGCACACTCCGCAGTACGCAAAATTGCACCGAGATTATGAGTATCCTGGATCGAATCCAAAATTAAAATAAGAGGGAAAGCCTCACCCAAACCCTCTCCATAAGAGGGGGCTTTTGAATTCAAAGATTTTGCTGTTTTAATTATTTCTTGAAGTGAGTAATATTTTTGTGAAGATTTTCGAGCAGCAACTCCCTGTGCATTTGGATTTGTGGTTACCTGCTTAAATTTTTCTATTGAAGTTTCATGGCAGCGAATTCCCCTTTTCTTTGAAGCAATTCTAATTGCATCAATTATTCCACCTCGTTGTCCAAACAAAATATAAACTTGTTCAATTTGCTCACCCGAGTTGATTGCTTCAAGAACAGGCTTTCTTCCAATAATTAAAGCCATGTTGGTCAATCACTTTTTTTTGGTTTCTAATGGAATAAAAGGAGGAGGATTAAATCTTTTTAGTTCCTTGTGATTTTCAAAATAAAAATATCCGATTAGTCCAGCAGCAAATAATCCAATTGAAACAAGCTGCGCTTCTGAAAGTCCGAATAATATTCTTGGATTCAAGCGAATGAACTCGACTAAAAGCCTCTCTAAACCGGCAAGCATAAGATAGATAGTGAAAAGCTTTCCATCAGGCCATTCTTTTTTTCTAAACTTCCATAGAATAAAAAAGATCACCACCATTGTAAGGAACTCATAAATTGGAGTTGGATGAAGCGGTGTATTGTCAGGTACTATTCCACCTGGAAAAGTTTTAGCAATTTCGCTTCCACGAAACATAGCAGAAGGAGGCACAGTACCATTTTCATAATTTGTTCCCCAAGGAAGATCAGTTGGAATTCCATAATCACCATCGCCGGCAAGATGGCAGCCAATTCGGCCTATTCCATAAGCTAACGCAAGCGATGGCGCTGCAAGATCAGCAAAAGTTAAAAAAGGAATTTTCTTTCGCTTTGAATAAATCCATACGGCAAGAATAACTAACAGAAGTCCGCCGTGAAATGTTAACCCGCCAGGTGAAAAAGCCATCTTTAAAGGATTATTTAAAAATGCTTCCCAGTTTTCGAACAGATGAAAAAGCTTTGCACCAATTATTCCAAAAATTATTGCTATCAATGTAATTTCGGTTGCAAGGTTTGGATTCATTTTTCTTCGTTCAAACTCTTTAGTAAGCAAATAGCTTGCAACAATAAACGCAATGCCAAGCATTAATCCATAACTATAAACTGTAAGTGGACCGATCTTAAATAATTCCGGATACATTTTTATCCTTTATTCAAATGAACAATTTGCTTTATCAACAGTAAACGAACAAAACTTCCTGTTGTTCTTTTTTTCTGGTAAAAACTCTTTTAAAATTTTAATTTCTTTCTTGAATACATTAAAATCAACCAAAGCGCTGTTTATGCTTCCATCTTTTTTAATAATATTAAGAGTGTATTCTCCGTAAAGATCTTCGAATAATAATTCAGAATCTGCTGGACCAGCTTGAGTAAAATATGTTTGTCTTGGTGTTAAACCTAAAATGCTTATGTCAATTATTTTCTTTTCTTTTTTAGACTGTGTTGTGATGCTGTAATTCATGCTTGAAAACAACTTTATTGTATTAAGCTTTACCGAATACTGCTGAATTTTTTTTAATGGATTGAATTTGAACGATAGTGAGCAATTATATTCAAGCTCGTCCTCTTTTTTAATGGGAACACTTTCTTTTAGTTTATCGATTGATTTGCTTCTTGCCTTAGCAATTTTAGGAACAGTTTTTGGTTTTTTTAACGGCATACTGTTTTCAATCAATATTTATAGTTTGTAATTCCGATATAGGAATTTGGCGCTGCTCACTTGATTGCATATTCTTTATTGAAACCATACCACTTAAGTATTCGTCTCCACCAAAGAAAATTACAAAACGTGAATTAAGTTTGTTAGCCTCACGCATTTGAGCTTTTGTGCTGCGGTTTTGATAATCAAACTCAACACTAAAATTCCTCTGCCGCAAAATTGATGCTGCTTCATAAACTTTTTCGGAAAGGTTTTCACCAATTGTAACGATGTAAAAATCTAATTTCTCTTCAGGAATATTAAATGATTTCTCATTTTCACATGCCAACAAAATTCTTTCGATTCCAGCCGCAAAACCAACTCCAGGTGTATGTTTGCCTTCTAATTGTTCAGCAAGTAAATCATAACGACCACCGCCGCATAATGCATTTTGCGATCCAACTTTTCCACTAACAATTTCGAAAGTAGTTTTTGTATAATAGTCTAAACCTCTAACAAGTTTTGAATCAACTTCGAAAGGTATCTTAACTGTAGTTAATATTTTCTTAACAATCTCGAAATCATTTTTGCTCTTTTCATCAAGGTGATTGATTAGCATTGGAGCGTTTTTCAACAAATCTTGATCTGATTCAACTTTGCTGTCAAAAATTCTAAGGATGTTTGTATCAAATCTTTTTCTGCTGTCTTCGGATAACAAATTTTTCTTTGGCAGTAAAAATTCTCTTAACACTTTTTTATAGTTTTCACGCACTTCAGGAATTCCGAGAGAATTAATTTTAACCATCAAATCTTTTAATCCCAATCTTTTAAGAATCTCATAAACCATGTGAATCATTTCCGCATCGAGCATTGGGGAATCGCTTCCAAGAGCTTCAGCCCCAAATTGATGAAACTGCCGTAATCTTCCTGCTTGCGGTCTTTCCTGCCTGAACATTGGTGAGATGTAATACAACTTGTGAAGCGGCTGCTTGCTTGCCATTGAATGTTCGATATACGCCCGAACAACTGAAGCAGTCATTTCTGGTTTTAAAGTTATGCTTGTTTGACCTTTATCGAGAAACGTGTACATCTCTTTGCCAACAATATCGGTTTCTTCTCCAATGCCGCGTGCAAATAAACTTGTTTCTTCAAATATGGGTGTCCTTATTTCGGAATAATTAAAACTCTTGAATACCGATCTTACAACTGATTCTAAATAATTCCATTTAGAAATTTCATTTGGCAGTATATCTTTAGTTCCAGTTACAGCTTTTATCATTTGAAGATTAGACTCTTAGCAGATTTAAATGAAGAATTAGATTTGAATAAAAGAGCACCTTTCCTTAACAAACGAATGGAGCAATATTGAGAAACTAGGTTTTTAATATTACCATCGCACAAGACAAACATCAAAGGATCAAACATCAAAATAATTTTGCTCTTCAGTTTTGAAAAGGTCAACGATTTCTTCACTGGATTTTGCGACCATCAATTTTTCTCTAAATTCATCTTTGTTCATCATTCTGGAAATTCGGCTGAGTAATTTAATATGTGTTGAAACCATATTATCCTTACCAACCAATAGGAAGACGAGATGAACAGGCTGATTATCGAGCGCCTGATAATCGATTGGGTTTTCAGTTTTTCCAAAAGCTGCAAGAATTTCATTAACTGCATTTGTCTTGCCATGAGGAATTGCAAATCCTTTTCCAACACCAGTGGACATTATCCTTTCACGATCGAGAAC
>JACAFC010000260.1 GCA_013388515.1 Ignavibacteriaceae bacterium
GGACAAGATTTACAGGATTTACAGGATTTTTCCACGAATTCCATCCTGTGAATCTTGTGAATCCTGTCGAATGGCTTTGGGTTTGCCGCTTTTACGCATTTGGGCTGAGCAGTTACTTCCGCACCTTTTCACCCCGCACAAGATTTGATTCGGTCATACAAATGCACTCCTGATCCTAAAATAGGAGATTGTAACTATAGCACAGTTGGAGATTCTCTGCTAACATGGCCCTCGCGCTATGCGTACTCTCGCTCTTGGGAGCAAACTATGACCTTTTCATCGTCCCAGCCGCTCACCCAACGCCGCATCTTTTCCTTCTGGTTGCCGCTCGCGGCCAGTTGGGTGCTCATGACCTTGGAAGGCCCTTTCGTGCAAGCCGCCATCGCCCGCATGCCCGATCCAGAGACCGCTTTGGCGGCTTTTGGCATTGTCGCGTCGCTTTCCATCACCATCGAAAGTCCCATCATTATGCTATTGGCGACCTCGACGGCGTTGTGCCGCGACCGAGACGCCTACCGCGTGCTGCGCCGCTTTATGATCTGGCTCAACCTACTCTTGACCGGGGTGCAAATCATCGTGGCCTTTACGCCCGTCTTTGACTGGATCGTGCTCGGCGCGATGGACGTGCCTGAGCACATCGCCAGGGCCGCCCGCCCCGGCATGGCTATCATGATTCTGTGGAGCGCGGCCATCGGCTGGCGGCGCTTTTATCAGGGTATCCTCATTCGCTTCGGCGAGACGCAGCGGGTGAGCTATGGCACGGCGGTGCGCCTGCTCTCGTCGGGAGGCGCGGCAGCGCTATTGGCGTGGCGCAGCGAGTTATCCGGCGTCGCCGTGGGCAGTTGCGCGCTGATGGCGGGCGTGCTGGCCGAGGCGGCTCTCGTCACCTGGCTGGTGCGTCCGACGCTGGACCGCCAGTTTGGGACAGGTGTGTTGAGTAGAATCGAGCCAACCAAGGGCGATCTGACGATGCGCCGCGTGCTGGGCTTCCACACTCCGCTGGCTGCCACATCGTTGTTAACGCTGCTCTCGCAACCCCTCATCAGCGCCGGCCTGGCTCGCATGGCCTTCCCCGAACAATCGCTGGCGGCGTGGCCGGTGGCTTCTAGCGTGGTGCTCTTTGCCCGCAGTTTTGGTATGGCGATGCAAGAAGTCGTCATCGCCCTGTTATATGGGCCTGAAACCTTTGCGCCGGTGCGCCGCTTTGTGCTCAACGTCGCCGCGGGTGGGGTGTTGCTGCTGGGTCTGATCGCCTTTACTCCCCTGGGCAACGTATACCTGCGCAAATTCGCCGGAGTGTCGGTCGAGCTGGCCTCTTTTGTCAGGCCCGGATTACGGGCAGCGCTGCTTATCCCCGGCCTGACGGCGCTGCAAAGCTGGCTACGGGCGCTACTGATGAAGGGCGAATCCACCAGCAGTATTTACCAGGCCATGGGGATCAATCTCGTTGTTACAGCAATGGCGTTGTTTGGGGGCGTGGCCGTAAAAGCGCCAGGTATTGAAATGGCCGCCGTCGCGCTGACAGTGGCGATGCTGGTCGAGCTGTTTTTTTTGGGACGGCGATCCCGGTATATGCTACGAGCTCTTGGCTGGCCTGTCGTGACTGGCTTGGGTTAATCAATATGGTCAGGTGGGGCCGGTTGGCGGGTCACGGACCCGCCTGGAGCGAGTCTTCAAGTGCTGATTATTGCAACACTTGAACGTCGTAAGGCAGGACCGGGACGAGCTGAAGATTGCTGCGATACTCTTGAACGACGCCCACGACGCGCACCAGTGTGCCCGGCGCGCTCAAACCGGTGTTGCGAGCAATGCGCTCCAGGACGTTATTCCAGATGAACACCGCCACCTCGCCAGTCGCGTCGCCTACGAACACTGCGACACCGCCGCCGCTCCCTGCGGTACGCACGACCTGCCCCTCGATCGTGACCCGTTGCCCCAGGTAATGGCTCAAAGCGCCGATCTCTCGCAGGGGCGCAAAGGGGCCGCCAGGCGCCGTCACTTTTACGTCGCCGCCGAAACTCGGCTCGATCTGTAGCTCGCCCTCAAACTCACCCACCTGCCCCGTGGCGCGCACCGTCGCGCCGACGTTCAACACAGGCGCGTCCCAGCAGTCATCGTAAACGTCCTGCCACATCAGCAGTGTGATTTGCCCACTGCCGTCATCCAACGTGAACTTGAAACCCTTGGAAAAACTGGCCGTATTGACGACCTGTCCGCTGACGGTGACCTCCTCGCCCGTCCGTCCGCTATTCAGCTCGCCGATGGGCACACTGACCACAAACAGGGTAGGTGTGTGTGCCGGTGCCTGGGTAGGTGCGGGCGGGGGAGTGAAGGTGGCGGCCCGTGTCGGTGTGGGCGGCAGCGGGGTCGGCGAGGGCGGGAACGGCGCCGCGGTCCCGATAGGGGTCGGCGGGATCGGCGTCGGCGAAGGCGGAAGCGGCGTCGCGGTTCCGGTAGGGGTGAGCGGTTTTGCGGTCGGCGTCGCAACGGGCGCGGCGGCCAGCACGCTCACGTCGGTGGGCAGTTCCGGCACAATCTCCAGCTCGCCTCTGTACTCGGCCACCTCGCCTTGCACGCGCACAGTCGCGCCGACGACCAGCGCGTGGGGATCGCTCAACTGATCGAAGACACTCTGCCACAGCAGCAGCGTGATCTGCTCGCCGCCGTCGTCTAGAGTATATCTGACGCCCGCCGAGAACGGCTCGACCCGTATCACCCGCCCGCTCACAGCGAGCCATTCCCCGGCGTTCGTCGGGCTTACCTGATTGATGTGCGCTTCGGCGGCGATAGCGACGGGCGTGTCCAAAAGCGTCAGGTCGGCGGGATGGACCAGGCTCAATTGTGGGGTCTCTTTATACAGCGACACCGGCGCAACGACCTCGACCGACTGACCAGCAAACAGGTCCGGCAGGTCGCCCCACAGCGCGGTGATAACCTCGGTGACAGCCAGCTCGATCTCGCCCGTGCCGTCGCGCAGGGCGATCAGCGTCAGACCAGGGTAGGGCGCGCGTATCGCTCGCACCTGGCCCTGCACACGCACGCGTACGAACTGGTCGGCGGCGGAGATTTCACGAATGGCGCGGTCTATCGGCGTGGAACGATGAATCTGGAGTTTGGAGGGTACGTTGAGCGTCAACCCGAGGGCATCTTCACGCACACGCAACGTCCCCTCGACCGCGACCCAGTCGCCCAACGCGGGCAAGCGCGCCTCAGAGATCAGTTCTCGCGCTTCATTCCTATACGCGGCGACACGCAACTCGCCGCTGTCGTCGGCCAACCAAAAACTGAAATAGCCAGTGGTGGGATCGTAAATAGGAGAGCGTGTCACCCGGCCCGTGACGCGCACGTAAGCCAGGTTCATCATGGCGTTGGCCTGCCCGATCTCCAGGGTGGGGACAGCCATATAGCGCCCCATCAACCACAGGAACGCCAATCCCCCCAGGGCCAATATGATTGCCGTAAGTTTGAGGAGGCGCACAGAGGTGCGTCGGTCGAGCGCCGCCCCGCAATAGGGGCAGGCAGTATAGGGGCCGACGTAGCGCCCACAACTCGGACAATTCATTACCGGTGTTGTCTGCAAAGAAATACAGCCGTTTTCAGAGTTGTATGGTCATGCCTTCATAGGCAGCATCAAGGCGCAAAGGGGCGCCCCGATGGTACAAATCATCGCGGTGGTCGGCGATGAGGGCGTCGATCTCTTCATCGCTGCGATCGGGCGCATGGTGAAACAAGATCAGGTGTTTGATATTACCCGCTTCGGCCAGCGTCACAGCGTGTTGGGTGCGACAGTGGCCCCAACCCGGCACATAGTCGTGCAGGGTAAAATAGGCGTCGTGGATGAGCAGGTCGGCGTCGCGCACGAATGCGACGGCCTCATCCAGACTGTGGATAGACTCGGTGGGCTCGTTAGAAACCACGCCGTGGCGGTACTGATATTCCACATCAGGCACATAGATCAGACTGCGCCCTCTTTCGGTCAACTTGAAGCCCCAGCTAAAGACGCCCACGCCGTGGGGAAATCGTTGCGCCGTGATCTGCACTCCCCCGGCAACAAAAGGTTCGTCCGGGATGCGCCGAAAGTCCAGCGTAGAGCCGATATTGTCGAGAGTGTAGACAGGCGAGTAGGCCGGCGCGACCAATCCCTCGTGCAGTTCTTCCAGCCCTTCGCGCGAGGCGGCCGGGCCATAAATGGTAAAGTGATTGCCACGAATATGAACCGGAGGAGCAAAAGGAAAGCCGATGATGTGATCCAGATGCGTATGGCTCAGGAGCAACGTCATGTTGCCCTGGCCCTTGCCAAAAGAGCCTTTCATCAGTGCATCGCCCAGTGGGCAAAAACCGCTCCCGGCGTCGAGGACAATGAGATCGCCTGCGTCACTTTCCACAGCGACGCAGGAGGTATTGCCGCCGTAGCGCAAGGTCTTCGGCCCTGGACTGGCGATAGAACCCCGCACGCCCCAAAACCGTACCCTCATTGATCCGACTCCCGCGTCAACGTCAAGCCCTCGCGCGCTGCGCTCAGCATCAAATCAACTTCGGCTGCCCGCGCCCGATAGCGGCCCTCAATGGCATCTATTTCTCGATCGGTGCGATGAGGATCGTGGTGAAAAAGAATCAAGTGCCGCGCCTGGGCCTGGGCGGCCAGTCCGATGGCATGGTCAGGAGTGCTATGGCCCCAGTGAGGACGCTTGGTATATTCTTCCGGTTCAAACATGGTGTCATAAATCACCCAATCCGCCCCGACCATCAGATCTAGCACACCCTGGTGCATGCGTTGCAGTGTCTCGCGGCTATGTTCATCGAGTGTTCTTTCCTCCCTCGACCAGCTCACCTGCTCGTCGCCAAAAAGGATCTGGTCAAAAGGCGCTGTATCGGTGACATAAGCCAAGCTGCCGCTAGGGCTAGAGATGCGATAACCCACCGCTCGATAGGGGTGATTGAGTCGCGCGGTAGTGACCTGCACATCGGGCGCAATGGCAAAAGTGGTGTAAAAGTCAACCTCGCGGAAATCAGTGCGGGCCGGTTGCGATGTGAAAGGGATAGGAAAGAGCGGTTTTCCCAACGACCCCGCCAGAGTCTCCTCCAAAGGTCGCTCAGAGCGACGCAGGCCATACACAGTCAGGTAGGTATCAATGTCGCGCAAAGGCTGGAAGAAAGGAAAACCCATAATGTGATCCCAATGCGTATGGGTGATAAAGACATGAACGCGGTTTGTCTTGATGTGACTGTCGGGAGAACACAAAGCCTGCCCAAGAGGTCGAATCCCTGTCCCGGCATCGAGGACAATCAGGGTATCGTTGACCTGTACTTCAATACACGAGGTGTTACCCCCGTAGCGCACAAAGTCGGCCCCTGAGACTGGATAAGAACCCCGGCATCCCCAAATACGCACTTGCATCGTTCGCTTCCTCTGGGGCAATTGTACGGTAATTCGCAGTTGGTGTCAATCAGGCGCGCTTTTTCGGCGTCAAGGTTGCGTGGGGCGCGGCGTTGGCACGGGTGTATTGGTCGGCGGCAGCGGAGTGGGCGGTTCGGGCGTATCGGTAGGCGGCGCCGTCGTAGGCGCTGCGGTGGGCGGTGGGCTCGTGGGCGGGGGAGGCGGAGGCGGCGCGGATGTATGGGTGGGCGGCGCGAGCGTGGGCGTCGGGGTGCGGGTCGGGATGACACGGGTCAGAGTGGGTGTGGGCGTCGCGGTAGCGGTGGGGGTTGCGGTAGCGGTCGGTGTCGCCGTCTCAGTGGGAGTTGGTGTATTTGTCCGCGTGGGACGCGGCGTGCGCGTCGCGACCCGAGTGGCTGTCGGTGCAATCAGAGGCGGGAAGGTAAAAGTGGGCGCTACCGCCCCCGTGACGGTTGGCGCCATTTCTGTCGCCGTGGCCGTAGGTACGCCGGTCGGCGAGATCAGTGTCAGCGAGACAGGCGGCGTCGGTGTAACTGACTGCGCATCACTCAAAAGCCCAAAGCCTTGAATAAGGAAAAGACCAAGAATCAAGAGCAGTCCACCTACCCCCGCCGCTGGAACTGCCCAACGCAACTGTCGCCGGTACCTGACAGCACGCGATTCGCCCAAAACCCGATTATACAGGGCAGCTTCTTGCTCCGCGCCAATCGTCGTCGTCGAGCCATAGCCTGGGTAGACGATCGTCTCGGCCGGCAACACCAAGAGCGACCCTCTAATGCTATTAACCAGGGCTATAGGATTACCGCCCGGCAAGTCATAGCGGCCAATGCCTCTTTTAAAGAGCATATCTCCTGTAAAAACAGCACCGACCTCAGCCTCATAAAAGCTGGTATGCCCCGGCGTGTGCCCAGGGGTGTGAATGGCTTGAAGGCGTAGTTGGCCGATAGAGAGAATCTGACCGTCGGTCAATCGGATGTCCGGTTCGGGCGACGGTTTGGCTTGAATATCCCACAGAGTCGCTTCACCGCCGGCCCGCAACAAAGCCACGTCATCGCTATGGATAGCCAATTGCGCGCCTGTGGCAGCGACAATTTCCGCATTCGAAGACACATGGTCCCAGTGCGCGTGCGTGTTGAGGATGTATTTGATGGTCAGACCGCTGGCCTTGATCTCTGAAAGAATAAGCGGTGCATCCCAACCAGGATCGATGACCGCCCCCTCAAGGGTCTCTGGACAACCGATGATGTAGCAATTCTTTTGCGTTGGCCCGACGGTCAGCGTTTTGATGATCAAGATGCGATCCCCACCCGCCACAGCTTACCCTCATTTTAACGCAATCAAGGGCTTTGTCAAACCATTTTCAGTCCTCCTCCAAGATACCGACGATGGGAAACCTCGCCTCGGCGCATAAAATGCCTCAAACTAACCGATTTCTCAACCAGTTATAGCCAAGCCGTGCCTGCGTCAGCGTGGCCTTGCCCTTTCACTCCCGATAGTGACACCCTATGCTCTGCCGGTTCTCCCAGGCGGCGTTGGCGACGATGACCGCCGTACGCACCGCGTTGCGCAGACCGATCAGGCCGTCGGTGAGGCGCGTCACGCGATAGAATTGCTCGATCTCGGTCTCCAGGTTGCGCAGCTCGCGCAAGGCCCGCTCCAAGCGGCGTGTGGTGCGCACCAGGCCAACGTAATGCCACATGATGTTCTTGATCGCGCTCATATCCTGGCTGATCAACGCCGGGTCTGGCGTCTCTTCGCCGGCGTATTGCCAGGGTGGGATGTCGTCGGGTTTGGGGACCGGATGCTCATTCAGGGTGCGCCGGATATGCTCCGCCGCCCGCTGCCCCCACACCAGGCCCTCCAGCAGCGACGTGCTGGCCAGCCGGTTGGCCCCGTGCACCCCGGTGCAGGCGACTTCGCCGACGGCGTATAGATGATCGACCGTCGTCTGGCCCCATTCGTCGGACCACAGGCCGCCGCAGGAATAGTGTGCAGCGGGCACCACCGGCGCCAGATCGCGGGTGATGTCCACGCCGTGGGTCAGGCATTGGGTGTAGATATTGGGAAAATGCGCCTTGATCTCGTCCGTCGGGATGTAGGAGCGCAGGTCGAGATAAACCTGATCGACGCCCCGCGCCAACATCTCGTGATGGATACTGCGGGCGACGACGTCGCGGGGGGCCAGGTCTTTCCACTCCGGCGCGTATTTTTGCATAAAGGGTTCGCCATTCGCGTGGACCAGTCGCGCCCCCGCGCCACGCACCGCTTCGGAGATGAGAAATTGCGGCGCGTCGCGCAGGAAAAACGTCGTGGGGTGAAACTGGATGAACTCGGTGTTGATGACCCTGGCCCCGGCTCGATAGGCCATCGCAATCCCATCGCCGCGCGCGCCGGGTGGGTTGGTCGTGCGCCGGAAAATCTGGCCCAGTCCGCCTGTCGCCAGCACCGTCTTTTTGGCCAGGCAGCGCAGCACCTGGTCTGCGTCCTGGTTCAGCACATACGCCCCCACGCACGAGCGCGGCTCGTACACAGACAGCCGGTTAAGCGAGTGGTGAGAGGGCGTCAGCAAGTCTATGGCCGTGTGGCTGGTCAACAAGGTCACGTTGGGATGATCCGCCAAGGCCTGACTGAGGGCGACCTGAATGGCCTTGCCGGTGGCGTCCACGGCGTGCAAGATGCGCGGCAGCGAGTGTCCGCCTTCGCGCGCCAGGTCACGGTCGAACGCAACGCCCAGCCGCTCGATCAAGATTTCGCGCACCAGCTCTGGCCCCTGTTCGGCCAGAACAGCGACGGCCCTGGGGTTGCAGTGACCAGCCCCGGCCCGGGCAATGTCCTCGGCCAGCAGCGCCGGCGCATCCTCTGCTCCCCGATAAACGATGCCCCCCTGGGCATAAAAGGTGTTCGATTCGGCCGGCTCTTTGGCCCGCGTGACCACCGTCACGGGCACGCCAGCGCCGGCCAGTTGCAGCGCCGCCACGCCGCCAGCGATGCCGCAGCCGATAATCAGAACTTGAGTCTCGATGCACTGGTCCATCTTGGTCTCAACCGATAGCAATCATGCGTTCCACGGCTCGCGCCGCTCGCACGCGAATCTCCTCCGGCACCTCGATCACGTAGCGGGTGTATTTTAGCGCGTCGCGCGTGTCCTCCAGCGTGATCTGGTTCATGTGCGGGCAGCGCACACTGCACAGTCGCAGCATTTCTTTGCCGGGATTCTCGGCGGCCACGTTATCGCCCATGGCGCACTCGGTGAGCAGCAGATAGCGCGGGGCCGAGCTGCGCTCGACGTATTGGATCATCGCCGTGGTGCTGCCCGAAAAATCCGCAGCCGTCACTACAGCGGGGCTGCATTCCGGGTGCGCCAATATCACCACGTCGGGGAACTGCGCCCGCACGTTCTCGATGTCCTCAACGGTGAACTTTTCGTGGACCTCACACCTGCCATGCCAGCCGATGAGCTGGTAATCCAGTTGAGCGTCGTCTTGTCCGCCGGGCCGGGGCGTTTTGGTCGGGAAGATGATGTGCTTGCCGGTTTCGCGGGCCACGTTGCCCGCCAGATACTCGTCGGGGAGAAAAATCACTGTGGCAGTCCCCAACGACTCGACCACCGCCGCCGCGTTGCTCGACGTGCAGCAAATGTCGCTCTCGGCCTTGACGTCGGCGTAGGTGTTCACATAAGTCACGACCGGCACGCCGGGGAATTGCGCCCGCAGCCGACGCACGTCCTCGGCGGTGATGCTCTCGGCCAGCGAGCAGCCCGCTTTTTCCGCCGGCAGCAGCACGGTCTTGAGCGGATTCAGTATCTTGGCCGTTTCGGCCATAAAGCGCACGCCGCAGAACACAATGATGTCCTTGTCCGTCTCGGCAGCCCGCCGGCTGAGCGCCAGCGAGTCGCCCGTAAAATCAGGGATCGAGTGGTACAGCGCCGGCTCCATATAGTTGTGTCCCAGAATGACCGCGTTTTTTTCGCGCTTGAGATGATTGATCTCGTAGGCCAGCCCGGCCTTGTAGCGCAATTCGAAATCAGGCACAATATCCCACAGCTTGGCTTTCATCTGCAAATACAGCTCCTGAAATTACGGCATAGTGTATTTCGATAAAGCCAGACTGCCGCACTGTAATTTGCCGGTTTCTGCATCTTTGCCGACTAGCTTATATCTCGCAAGTAGTATGATTTGCGAAAGCC
>JACAFC010000019.1 GCA_013388515.1 Ignavibacteriaceae bacterium
CAATCAAACCTTGCAGCAGCTTGCACAAAGTAAATTATTCGATAAGCTTGGATTAGAGTCTGCAAGTTTTGTATGGACAGAAAATCTTGATCAACAAATTGCCGGCGGGCATGATACTTCCGGTAACTTAAAAGAAAAAAGTAAATACTTGCATGCAAATTCAGCTTATACTCTGTACACAACTTCACAAGATTATGCAAAATTCATTATTGAAGTAATGAATCCGGCTGGTTCCGAGTTTTCACTATCACAGCAGCTAACATCTGAAATGTTAAACCACCAAGTAAGAATGGATTCTCGAGATGTTATTGATCGTCCTGGCAGGAATCTTAGCTTGTTTGCATATAGAGGTTTGGGATGGGTGATTGATTCAACAATAACCGGTAACATTGTTTACCACAGCGGTTCCAATCAAACTGGATTTCGTTGCTACTCGCAATTCGATCCGCAAGAAGGAAACGGAATTGTGATTATGACCAATGGCGAAAATGGAAGCGAACTTTGGCGAAGACTAATTAAAGTTCTTGGTGATTTGTAAAAATTAATTTAATAAAAGAATGGAACACTGATTGAACAGATGCAACTGATATTAACGGATTAAATCTGTTGAAATCTGTTCGATCTGTTTAATCTGTGTGCTATTTTTTGAAAGGAATAAAATGAAAATAGAAAAAATTGAACTCCGCCACATCAAAATGGAATTGGTTTCTCCCTTCACAACATCAATGGGAACTGAATACGATGAGGAACATATTATTGTTCGTGTTGATGGTGAAGGATTAACTGGATGGGGAGAAAGCGTTGCGGAAGGAACTCCCTTTTATTCCTACGAAACAGTAACAACTGCTTGGCATATTTTACAAGATTTTTTGATCCCCTCAATTCTTGGGAAAGATATCCCAAACATTGATTCAGCGATTGAAGCATACGCAAAAGTTCGCGGGCACATGATGGCGAAGGCCGGACTTGAAGCTGCTCTGTGGGATTTATTTGCTAAATCAAAAAACTTTTCGCTTTCAAAAATGCTTGGAGGAACAAGACAGAAAATTGATGTTGGCGTGAGCATCGGTATTCAATCATCTGTTCCCGATCTGATAAAGAAAATTGAAGGTTATCTGACAGAAGGTTATAAAAGAATTAAGATTAAAATTGCACCAGGTAACGATATACAATTTGTTACAGCAGTTAGAAAGGAATTTCCGCAAATTTTATTTCAGGTGGATGCAAACTCTGCATATGAATTAAAACATATTGATTTATTTAAGCAGATGGATGATTATAATTTACTTTTGATTGAGCAGCCGCTTGGCTATGAGGATATTTACGATCACTCAAAATTACAGAGAGAGCTGAAAACTCCAATTTGCCTTGATGAAAGCATTCACTCGCTTGATGATACTCGTGCAGCGATTGAATTGGATAGCTGCAGAGTTATAAATATTAAACCGGGTCGTGTAGGAGGATTTACTGAGTCAACACTTATACATGATTACTGTGCATCCAAAAATATTCCAGTTTGGCATGGTGGAATGCTGGAATCCGGAATTGGGAGAGCAGGAAATGTTGCACTTGCTTCACTGCCAAACTTTACATTGCCGGGAGATATTTCCGCAAGCAAGCGATATTACAAACAAGATATCGTTGAACCTGAATTCGTTGTAAATAGTGATGGGACAATGGATGTCCCAACATTACCTGGAATTGGTGTTGAAGTGAATATGAAAATGCTTGAGCAGGTTACGGTGAAGAAAAAAAGTTTCACATGGCAGTCACGAGCCACATCGTGACAGCCGAGGAAGTTAAAAAAAGAGACATGCATTTACATGTCTCTTTTTTAAAAGTTGCAAATTTAAAATGCGATTAAATTCCACTGAACTGAATTCCATCAAATAATAAAGATGGAACCCGCCATGATGAATAAGGATATGGGTCATTTCCTATTTCTGCCAACTGATTCCAAACCTCCTTCGCATTTCCGGAAATATTCATTTCATTAACCGGTTTAACAATTTGTCCCTTTTCAACATATAACCCAACAATACCAAACGAAAAATCACCGGTTGTAGAATTGGAATTACCGCCAATGAATCCTGTTACAACAATTCCTTTGTCAATTGTCTTTAGTAGTTCATCATAGGATTTGCTGCCATACTCAAGCATAATGTTTGATGCGGAACCTCCATTTGGTTCCCACCCAAGTTTTTTGCCATAGTAGTTGTCCACAAGGTAACATTTCAAAACACCTTTATCAATAATTACTCTTCTCTTGGCTTCAATTCCTTCTCCGTCAAACAAACGTGAACCCATTCCTTTTTCAATAAATGGATTATCAATAACTGTCAGCTTTGCTGAAGCGATTTTCTTTTCTAGCATTCCATCAAGAAAAGAACTTTTTTGCTGTATTGATCTAGCAGTTATAGCTCCATTGAATATGGAAAGCAAACGTGCACTTGTTCTATTTTCAACAAGCATTGAGTAAGTGCCGGATTCAATTTTCTTTTGACCAATTTTTCTTAAAGCTCTTTTAGCAGCTTCTTTTCCTAATACTTCGGGTGAAGGGATTTCATTCTTAAATCTAGTAGTTGCATAAAACCAATCTTCAGGCCTTCCTCCGGCTTCATCTTTAACTGTTACTTGCGCACCAGCCGAAAATACTGTTCCACTCGACTCACCCTTAAATCCATTGCTGTGTACTCTAACATTTTCATAATAGGTGTCATAATATCCAGCTGTTGATGAAATGATTTTATCGCTTATTGCCATGGCTTCTTTTTCAATTTCTGATGCAAGTTTTACACGCTCATCAGATTGAACTTTGTCGTAAGCAGAATCTTTTAATTTAAGATCCTTGTCCATTTTAGTTGGATAGTGTTTTGCATCTGGCAAACTGCGGAATTTATCTTCAGTTAGGTATTTTGTGGCACTAACTGCTTCTTCAATGAATTTTTTTAATTCATCCTTTCTTAAGTCACTAGTTGAATGTGAGGAATATTTGTGATTTGCAAAAATCTGTAAGTCAAGAGAGTTTTGTGTTGATTCCTGAAGTTTATCCAGTTGTTTATTACGATATTCTATTTCTATATCTCTGCTGTTTGAAATAACTACACTCGTTTCATCAGCACCGGATTTAAGAGTATAATCAACTGCCCATTCGGCAAGTTCTAATCTTTCTTTATTATTCATTTTTAATACCTTTATGTTTTAATCGTTATACAAATAATAACGATGGGATTAATCAAAATTTTTATTTATGAATTAACACCGCCAACTGTAATTTTTGAAACTTTAACAGTCGGCAAGCCCATTGAAACTGGAACACCCTGTCCATTTTTACCGCATGTCCAGCCGCCTTCAGCCATCTCAAAATCATCGGCAACCATAATTATATCTTTAAGAACCTGCGGACCATTCCCAATTATATTAATATCTTTAATTGGTTTGGTAAGTTTTCCGTCTTCAATTAAAAAACCTGATTTAACATAAAATGTAAAATCGCCGGCACCAATAAATACCTGGCCGTTAGTAAATGTTTCAGCATAGATACCTTTTTTAACGCTGGAAATAATTTCTTCTTTTTTATGGGGGCCCGGCAGCATATAAGTATTTCGCATTCTAGGTTGAACCACGTAGCGGAAGGATTCTCGTCTGCCGCTGCCTGTTGGGTTCACACCATAATGTTTCGAACTTATTCGATCATGCAAATAACTTCTTAAGATTCCATTTTCAACTAAAAATGTTTTTTCAGTTGAGTTACCTTCATCATCAATATTAAGCGAGCCTCGTATATTTGGGTTTGTAGCATCATCAACAATTGAAACAAATTTTTCAGCTACTGGCTTATTTATCTTATCAGCAAAAATGGAAACGCCCTTGCGGTTGAAGTCAGCTTCCATTCCATGACCAATTGCTTCGTGCAATAATATTCCTGAACTTCCTGCAGCAAGAACAACTTCCATTTCACCGGCTTCAGGTTTTACAGCATCGAACAACGCAACAGTTCGGCGTACAGGTTCTTTCGCTAAACGATCGATATTCTCTGGGGTGAAAAACTCAATACCTCTCCTACCGGATAAATCAAAATAATTCTGTTCACGTTTTCCATTTTGCTCGGCATTAACTGAAACAGAGATTTGCCCCATAGGCCTGTAATCATAAGTAACAACACCTTCTGATGTAATAAGTAAAACGTAAGACGTCTCATTTGTAAACCAAATGTTTGCTTTGATTACTCTGGGATCCTCAGCAAAAACCATATCATTTATTTTCTGGAGGTAAGGAATTTTCTGATTGATTGAAATATCCTCCCAGGCGGTTTTTATTGGGTAATAATCTTGAGGCTTTTTAGGTTTCAATGCAATTGCGCCGATATTTTTACTTCCGGTTGCTATATTAGCAGCAGTTTGTGCGGCAAGTTTCATTGAATTTGGAGTTATTTCCTCAGTGAAAGAATATCCTGTTTGATCACCTTTAAGTACTCTTATTCCAACACCAAAAGAAACATCGGAATAAGCTCGATTAACTTCTTTATCTTCAAGACCAATATAGTTAGCTATTTTGTGCTCGAAGTAAATGTCGCAATAGTCACCTCCACGGGATAAAGCTTCAGTAAAAACATCTTGAAGCATTTTTTCCGTAACTCCAAATCTGTTGTAGTAATCGGATAAACCCATATTACTGCCGTCAGCCGCGGACAAAGCCGAATTTAAGTTACCTCGAAGAAAGGCGGGAACGAAGGCAGCTGCTATTAATCCTTTAGAGCTGCTCGTTAAAAACTTTCGTCTTGAGATATTGTGTATCATTGTTGCCTCGTGAAATATTTGTAATTAATAGTTTGAGAAAAGGTATGTTGTTTTGAGAAAAAGAAAATATTGACAGTTCATGTTTATTCTGTTTTTAACTTTTCAAAAACTATAAAAAATTCATTCTTTTTACTATCGAATAATTTTAATCGAATCATTTTTAGGAATTGCGGCCGATAATTGGTTTTTATGGTGTAATAATTGGGTGTGCGGTAGAGAAGAAATGAAATTCTATATTACACGGTCAATTTACTCTGCGAAGAGTCTATAGCAGTGTAAAGTTGTTGGAAAGAAAAGATTTATATTTCTATGTATAATGATTAGCTTTTTTCTGTTCCAGTTCGTCAGTAAGATTTGTGACTAACAATTCGACCTGCTGTTCATTTCCTAATAAATCTTGAAGAGAGATTTTCTTTAACACACCATCAAGCATAGTTTGAATTGTTTTCCACAACGAACGAATAGAACAATCAATTGAGTTGGTGCAAATGTTTTCAACACCTGCATGCAGCTCGCAAAAACTGGATTCGTAAAGTTTGCCGCCCAAAGCAGTTAAAATATCGCCGACTAAAATTTCATTTGCCGGCCGAGATAATTTGTAACCGCCGGTTTGCCCGCGCGAACTTTCAATAAAATTAGCGAGCCGTAAAATTCTGAGTATCTTCGCGGCGTTCGCTTCAGTCAATCCTTCCATTTCACTTAGTTCGGGAATAGTTAATCCATTTGGTGAATTGTTTTTCCCAATTCTAAGTAAAAGTCTTAAACCATATTCTTCTTGTGAATTGAATTTCATATTCTATTCTGTAATGCTGAACCTGCCTGTCGGCAGACAAGCTTGTTGAAGCATGACTATTTTATCCTTTATACAACGGTATTTTTGATCCGCATGATTTAGCATGCATAACACTTGCAAAATGTTCTGGACTTACCGACGGACCTTGATTTGTGCATAGTTCATTAAAAGCTGAAATCAGTTCGCTAGAGATTTCTTCTGGACTTCTGCCCTCAATCTCCAATCTTGGCATAAAGTAAATTAGTTTTCCATTTTTAAACATCGCCACACTTGGTGAAGAGGGCGGATAATTAGTTATTAGTTGTCTTACTCTATCAACAGCATCTCTTTCTTGTCCTGCAAATACTGTAAATAATTTATCAGGAATAATAGAATGCTGCAGTGCAAGAGAAACACCTGGACGAGCGCTGCCAGCAGCACATCCGCAAACTGAGTTTATCATTACCAAAGCTGTTTTATCATCATTTACTAAGAGAGAATTCTCCACATCATTAACTGTCAGCAGTTCGGTAAAGCCAACTGCAACTAATTCATCGCGCATATGCTGAACAGCAGTTTGATCATACATTGGTTGTCGTGAAGTTATATTGAACATTTATGCTCCGTTTTAGTTTATTAATCTTTCGAAACTGTCATGCTGAACTTGTTTCAGCATCTTTCTTTTCAGTTCTAAAATCCTAATTCCACTGATAAATCTTTCCATTCTTTATTCGTAGTATCAATTAAATTTATTTTCCATTGTCTATGCCAATTCTTCAATTGTTTTTCTCTTCGAATAGCATCATTAATACTATTGCATACTTCATAATAGACTAGTTTTGTAATGTTATATTTCTTTGGAAATCCATCTATTAATTTGTTTTTATGTTCATAAATTCTTCTTTGCAGATCGTTTGTTACGCCGATATAAAGCGTTTTGGAATTATTCGTCATTATATAAACGTAATAGTGTTTCATATTTTATCCGTAGCCATTTTTGAGATCCCGAAACAAGTTCGGGATGACACTACGATGATGACTTACAAAAATCCCAACTCTACTTTTGCAACTTCAGACATCATTTCTTTATCCCAAGGTGGTGACCAAACAATATCAACTTTTGCAGATTTTACTCCTGGAACTGCTGCAACCTTTCCCTGAACTTCAGGTGGTAAAGTTCCGGCAACCGGACACATGGGTGATGTCAAAGTCATTTTAATATTTACGTTGGCATCGTTGTCAATTCTAATTTCGTAAATCAATCCAAGCTCAAAAATATCTACGGGAATTTCCGGATCGTAGCAAGTTTTTAAGGCATGAATTATCTTTTCTTCTAATTCTTGTTTATTTACTTTAGCGGTGTCCATATTTCAATTCATTAATTTATATAAGATTTACCTTTCCTAAACCCTCCCCTTTGGGGAGGGAAGGGTGGGGCTTATTCCGTCGTAACCTTTTCATCCTTTCCATTTAATGCATTCATCATTGTATGCCATGCGAGTGAAGCGCATTTAACCCGTGCTGGAAATTCCCTTACACCGGAGAACACAGCAAGTTTTCCTAAATCTTCTAAATCAGGATTGTCACCAAGTTTATCAGTAACCAAGTCATGAAAGCGAGTAAAGATTTCTTCAGCTTCTTTCTTAGTTTTGCCTTTCAGCATCGAAGTCATAAGTGATGCTGATGCTTTTGAAATGGCGCAGCCGGATCCTTGAAAAGAAATGTCGTTGATATTATCGTTATCCAAGTTCAAATAGATATCTATTTTATCACCGCAAAGAGGATTGTAACCTTCTGCAAACCTTGTAGGATTTTCAATCTTACGAAAATTCCTTGGTGCTTTGTTATGATCTAATATTACCTGCTGATAAAGTTCTTTTAATTCTTGATCCATTAGATTCACTTTTAGTATTAGCCGAATACTTGTAGAATTTTTCTCAACCCATTTACAAGTATGTCGACTTCTTCTTTTGTGTTGTACATTCCAAATGATGCACGTGAAGTTGCCGGAAGATTAAACCTTTGCATGAGCGGTTGCGTACAATGATGCCCAGTACGAATTGCTACCCCTTCATAGTCGAGAAATGTTCCAATATCATGCGGATGAACTTTTTCAAAATGAAAAGAAAGCACACCTATTTTTTCTTTTGCGGTTCCGATAATTTTTATTCCCGTCAAATCCGATACTGCTTCTGTTGCATAATCAAGAAGTTCATTTTCATGGAGCGCAATATTTCTTAGTCCAATTTTTTCGATGTATTCAATTGCGGCACCAAGCCCAATTGCTCCGGCAATATCAGGTGTACCGGCTTCAAACTTATGCGGAAGTTCGTTGTAAGTTGTTTCTTCAAAAGTAACTTTGGAGATCATATCACCTCCGCCCATGTAAGGAGGCATGGCTTCGAGGTGATTTACCTTTCCATAAAGAATTCCTATTCCAGTTGGTCCGTAAAGCTTATGTCCGCTGAATGCGAGGAAATCACAATCAAGTTCTTGAACATCAA
>JACAFC010000193.1 GCA_013388515.1 Ignavibacteriaceae bacterium
CATTGAGGCTGACGGCACGTTATGGGCTGTGCATCATTCTTTTTTGATTATTACTCCAGCTTTCATTAATCGATCCAATAAATTAGCAGCCACGCCGTGTTCAATAATTTTTCCATCCTTAATTCGGTCAACATTTACTCCTGTAAAAGTAATTGGCTTTCCGGTTGGTTTCATACCAAACCATTCATCCATAAATGTGCCAGTAACAAAATAACTCGTTACAACCCATTCACCTTCTGAGATTTGATTTTCGATTGTTAGTTTCAAATCGGGAAAGACACGTCTTACGCCGAGCACGTGCTCTGTTGCTCCTTTTATTCCGATCTTATAGTGCTTGCCCTCATAAATCTCCACATAGTCTTCTGAAATGAATTCCCGGATGTTAGATACATCTCCAGTGTTTTCTATTTCTTCTATGTATCGCCGAATAATTGTTTTGTTATCAAATTTGTTCATATCAATAGTAGTGATTTATTTGCATAGCCCATAACAAAATTCTTTACGCAATCGCGATAGAATCGGGACAAATTATTGCGCATATCATTCTTAAAAGAATAAATTTGTTTCGCGATATCCTTAAACCAAAATTCATTAATTGAAAAATATGAAAAGATTAGAACTAATTGAATAATACTACTGGTTGTTGTAGATACTACTCCTCTCAAAACTAAAAATCTTTTCTTAGTTTGTATTATAAGTAAAGCAACCAGGAAACTTGATGAGGTAGATTTTATCTAGTGTAGACTTGTGATTTATGGTGTAAAGTATAACTAAACGAGACCTCTGAAAAATTACTCTTCGGTCACTCTAAACAAAGTGAAGAGTCTATTTTCATAACAAATTTGAGATATTTCGCTTTGCTCAATATGACAACAACTTATTATTCAGAAGTCTCTAAATGTAAAAAATAGCTCACCCGTTTTGAGTGAGCTAATGCTTTTAATATTTATTCTCTGGATAAGTATTTCAAACCAATAGTTACTAATGATATCATCCAGAAAAGAGTTGCCAGCGGATAGGTTACTTTTAATCCAACTTCCCATTCTAAAACTTGTGCTAATGGAAATCCTATTCCTGCTAGTATCAAAAGGACAGAAATCCAGCTTGGTAAAGTTTTAGCTTTCAAAAAGCCTGCACCAAGAATAATTGAAGTAAGTGGAAATAAAGGACCGAGTAAAGCAACAAGCAAATATTCCAATCCGGGATTAGTATAAAATTTTGTCCACACTTCTTCTGTTGCACCGTAATTTCTCAAGGTCCATTCTATTACTCTGAAAAGCTCGTGACTTACTCCAACAACTGCTCCGCACAAGCCGGTGAATGCAGTTACAAGTCCAAGCTTTCTATGTGTTGCACTTAGTTGATTTGAAAGTTCAAGATATATCGGTACAAAAAAGATTAATGCAAACGAGCCAAAAATTCCTTCCACATAACTTGTTTGACCATTCGGAAGTAAACCAATACCAAATGAAAAAGTCATTGCAGAGAGAAATAATAAAATTGGTCCGGTAAAGAAAGAAAACTTTGTTATAGTTTTCAGTGCTGTTGCTTTTGTTGTGTTGTTCATTTTGTTTCTCCTTTTTTATTAGTTATAGATTTTTTTTAATTGATTCTCTGTTATAAAGTCTGGGGTTATTCTGAAAATTGTATTTCGTAAACTGATTAAGAATTTATTTTCTATCTGCCCAATTGCCCCGAGCTTTCTTGAAGTCTCAATGATGAACTTTACTTTTTCAATTCTTCTTCTTTCAAAAGATTTGAATGCTGTGGGAATATCTTTTCCTGAACTGATTTCATGGTGAAGAATCATCACATCCTCAATTGCCTGGCAAGCACCTTGGCCAAGATTTGGAGTTGTTGCGTGTGCCGCATCTCCGATTAACAAAACTTTATTAAATGCGAATTGACTTAATGGTTTAATATCACAGATATGATTTTTAATTAAGCTTTTATCAGAGGATTTATTTATAACTTCTCTAACAAGAATGTGATAATCTGAAAAATGTTCTTTGAGATTTTGAAGTGAGTAATGATTTATTTTAACATCAAACCGGCTGCTATTAATGGTTGCATACCAATAAATTTTGTTTTCATTGATTGGAACAATTCCAAACCGGCCTTTGCTTCCCCAGGTTTCCGTTGCCTCTTTTATTTCCGGATAAGTATTATCAATTACACTCCTCCAGCAAATGTAACCGGCATATCTTGGTTTTGAATCGGGAATAAGTTGCAATCTGATGTTTGAATTAATTCCATCAGCACTGATTAAATAATCACCATTAGCAATTGAGCCATCTTCAAATTGAAGATTTACTTTTTCATCATTCAAAGAGAAAGAGATTGCTTTTTTGTTTGTAAAGAAAATATTATCGGGCAGATAACTTTTTAATATCTTATGCAGAGTGTGTCTGTGAATTGCAAGACCACCAAACAGTTCACGGTTTGATGAAGCTGGTTTCTGATTTTTAATTACTCTTCCTTTTTCATCAAGGATAGCAAGCTGATTGATTGGATTGGCAGACTCAATAATTTTTTCTTCGATGCCAAGATATTCAAGAGCTTTTATAGCATTGGTCTGTATAACAATTCCAGCGCCGACTGGTTTGATCTCGTGAGCAGATTCAAATACTTCGGTTTCTATTCCAAGTTTGTGTAGGGCAATTGCACAAGTTAGTCCGGCTATGCCACCACCGTTGATTAGAATTTTCATTTAAAGTCCTTTCTTATTGTTGGAACAAAATTATTCCAATCAACAGAAAGGACTTTTTACAAATGTTAAATTATTCCCGAGAAGTAATTAACATATGTTAAAAAGTTATTGTATTCCCGCTCTAATGCGACTTACACTGACTTGAGTGGTTCCTAAGTATGATGCGATATGCTTGAGTGGTGCGCGATTGATAATTCCCGGATACTTTTTTTCGAACTCGAAATATCTTTCTTTAGCTGAGAGAAATCTTATGCTCTCAATTTCTGACTGACATTCAACAAAAGCCATAATTGCAAGTTTTCTTCCGCATTTTTCAATTTGATGATACTTATCGCAGAGTTTTTCAAATTCATAATTATATATTTCAATAACCTCTGAATCTTCAAGAAGCTCCATAGCTTTATGCGAGGGCTCACCGGTAAAATAACTTGGCAGTCCACCAAGAAAACTCATATCCATTGCAAAATAATCTGTAACATCATTTCCATCACGAATGTAGTAAACTCTTCCGAGTCCTTTTATAATAAAGTAAAGTTTTCTCGAAACTTCACCGAGCTCAAGAAGCACCTTATTCTTTTTGTAGTTTTTCCTCGTACAGATTTTAGCAAGAGCTTCCTGCTCAGTTTTACCAAGCGGAGAAATTGAATTTAGGACCTCAATCATTTCGTTCATATAAACACCGCAATTTTATAATTATATTTTTAAAATAGGAAAATGAGTAACAAAAATAGAAGTACAAATGAACTATTTGGACAAAATTTTGTTAAGAGCAATTATATGAGCAAAATTATTTTATTCTGTTTTTTCTTTTTACTTGAATTAACATTTGAAATATTTCCTCAAAGCGATTCATTATTCCAATCATTCCATCAAAGCAGAAATAGCATTAATGAAAACGCAATGCTTGTGCTTGGCGGTTGGGCTGCAGGAAATATCCTTGTTGGAACTTATAGTAATTTCAAAGCAAAGGGTGAAGCAAAATATTTTCATCAGTTTAACGCAATGTGGAATGTTGTGAATTTGGGAATTGCAGCTTTTGGTTATTTCAACGCTGTTAACTCTGATCCTTCTTCAATGACAAATACAGAAATTTTGAAAGATTATAATTCACTACAGAATTTTCTTTTACTAAATGCAGGATTAGACGCTGCTTATATTATGACAGGGTTTTATTTGAAAGAAAGAGCAAAAAATTCCTCAAGTTCAGAAAGATTGCGAGGATATGGAAACAGTTTGTTATTGCAGGGCGGATTTCTTTTGCTGTTTGATGTGTCTTTGTATTTCATCCATCAGAGCAATGCGAATGTTAATCTTTATCCGTATTTGGAGAGCTTTTTCTCTGGTGGAGTAGGTGTTGGAATGAACATTAAACTTTAAATCAAATTTAATAAAATTAAACACTGTCAGTCTGAGCAAGTCGAAGACTGACGGAAAATTTTCAACACAGTCTTACCCTTCGACAAGCCTGTCTGCCCACAGGCAGGCTCAGGGTGACATCAGAAATTATTAGTTAAACTTATGAATACATACTTAATAGTTGGCGGAACATCCGGAATAGGTTTAGAAACTACAAAACTTCTCAGCCAAGATAATCGTGTGATTGTTCTAAGCAGAGAAAAAAGAAATCTTGATGGATTGAATAATGTCGAATTCTTTTCTGCTGATGTAACAAAACCAGTGGATGAACTTCCACAAATAAGTGAACCATTAAATGGACTTGTATATTGTCCGGGAACAATAAACTTAAAACCATTGAAGAGTCTGAAGATTGAAGATTTCCAAAATGATTTTGAAGTAAATCTGCTTGGTGCTGTTAAAGTAATCAATAAATATTTTAATAATCTCAAGGAAGCAGGTAAATCAAGTATAGTTTTGTTCAGTACAGTTGCAGTACAAACGGGAATGCCGTATCACGCATCAATAGCATCTGCAAAAGGTGCAATTGAAGGTTTAACAAGATCTCTTGCTGCAGAATTTGCACCGAATATCAGAGTAAATTGTATCGCACCCTCAATCACAAATACTCCACTAGCAGAAAAATTGCTGAATAATGAAACTAAGATTAAAGCCTCTGAGGATCGTCATCCACTAAAAAGAATTGGAAATGCAAAAGAGATAGCTGAAACAGTTGCCTTTCTTCTTTCAGATTCAGCTTCATTTATAACAGGACAAATAATAAAAGTTGATGGTGGTTTATCATCAGTAAAGACTTTATAAACATTGCGGCTTAGCGTCTTTGCGAGAAACAAATGAAAATTACTAATGCAAATATTTTATCATTTGAAAAATTATTCAGAACCAACTTTGTAAATTCTCTTTCAGGATTTAAGAGTGCCAATCTGATTGGAACAATTTCCAATGAAGGAAAAACAAACCTTGCAATATTCAGTTCGGTAATTCATGTTGGTGCAAATCCACCTTTAATCGGAATGCTTGTACGTCCAACATCAGTTCTGAGACACACATATTCAAACATCAAAGAAACAAATTACTTTACAATAAATCACATCAGCAAAGAAATTTATAAGCAAGCACATCAAACTTCTGCAAGATATGATAAAGATGTTTCTGAGTTTTATGAATGCGGATTTACTCCCGAGTATAGTGATACAATTAGAGCGCCTTATGTTAAAGAATCAAAAATAAAAATAGGTGTTCGTTTTGCTGAAGAACAGGAAATAAAACTTAATGGAACAATATTTATTGTCGGCGAAATTATGGAAGTTATTCTTCCCGATAATATTGTTTGTGAGGACGGTTATATTGATACTGAAAGCAGCCAAATAATTGCAATCAGCGGGTTAGACAGCTATCATGAAACTAAAAGGATTGCTCGACTTGCTTATGCAAAACCAGGAATTGAACCGAGAGAGATTTGAAAAACGCTTAATCCAGAAAAAACAAGTGAGTACTTCTATAGGAAACGAATGGCTTTAAAGTTTTTGCAGATAATCTTCTGCTGCATTTAAAAGTTTTCGTTTTTTGTCCAAATCCATTTTATCAAAAATATTTATCAACCCTCTCAATCTAGTATTTGATAGAAAAAAACTTCTATGTTTATCCATAAAACGCCAGAACAATCCATCCCAGATTAGCTGCCAGTCTCCCTTTTTGTAATCACTCATCTTAATCAAATAATTGCTGCCGCTTATGTATGGCTTTGTTGCTATCAAGCCGCCATCAGCAAATTGACTCATTCCGTAAACATTCGGCACCATCACCCAGTCGTAAGCATCAATAAACAATTCCATAAACCAGCGATAAACTTCATCCGGATCAAACTCACAAAGAAGCATAAAATTTCCAAGCACCATCAGCCTTTCAATATGATGGCAATATCCAGTATCAAGAACTTTTTTTATTGTTATATCCAATGGCTTAAGCCCAGTTTCACCTTTCCAAAATCTTTCTGGTATTTTTTTCTTAAAATTCCAAAAATTTTTTGTTCGCTGCTCGCTCCCTCTCAATTCATAAACGGCTCGAATAAATTCTCTCCAGCCAATTATTTGTCTAATAAAACCTTCTAAAGAATTGATTGGAATTTTTTCCTTTTCTGCAAAAGTCAGCGTCTCCTGCAAAATATAATTTGGTGTAAGCAAACCTACATTTAACATTGGAGTTAAAAGACTATGGTGCAAAACACTTTCATTTGCTACAATAGCATCTTCGTAAGCACCAAATTCTCTAAAGCGATTTTCTAAAAATTGCTGGAACCATATTTTACTTTCGTTAAATGTAGTTGGATAAATATAGTTTTGATTAAATTCTCCATAATTACTATGGAAATTTTTATTCACATAATTGATGGCTTCAATGTAGTTATTGTTTAGTAATGGGAATATAATTTGGGGTGGCTTTTTATTTGAAGGATACTTTAATCGGTTCTCCGAGTCGTATGTCCATTTGCCTCCAGCTGGCAAACCGTCTTGGTTAAGAAGCAGATTGATTTTTTTTCTTTGGTGAATATAAAAACTTGTTTGAAAATATTTTTTTCTTTCATCAAAGTATTTTTTTATTTCGTCCTTGGTATTAATAAAACATGGTGATGGATGCTCGATTACCTTTAACCCGGCTTTTACTGCGGTTTTTCTAATTCTTTTTTCAAGCCAGTTGTCTGCTACATCTGAAAAATGAATTTCATTTATTCCATTTTTGTTTAAAGTGAGAAGAAGTTTTCTAATGTCGGCGGATTCATCATTTGCCTCGATATAATTTACTTTGAAGTTCTTTTGAATTAGATAATCATGATAAAACTTCATAGATGCACGATGAAATGCCAGTTTGTACTTGTGAAACTTATATTGTTTGAAGAAGAGAGATTCCTCAACAAGATAAATTATTCTATTCTTTTCAAAGGCAGGATGTTTTTCAAACAGCTGATGAGGAAAAATCAGTAAAGCAGATTTCATGATTTATTTTTTTCTAATCATAACATTGAATTCGCTTTAAAATTCGATGTGATTTAAATTCAGTCATAATATCTAATCACTTCAAGATGACAACAAAATATTTATTTTAAAAGTTGCAGTTCATCATTTATTAAAAACACAATTATTTTCAAAATTTCAGAGAGGTTTTATGAAAGCTAAAAGATTGTCGTTGATTTTGATTTTACTTATATCGGCATTTTTTATTGTCGAATCTTTAGCCCAAGACACGTGGGAACCTGCAGGCATTGGTGGCGGCAGAGTAAGCGACATTGTTAAGATAACAGATAATATTTTAATTGCAGGATATGAGGGCGGCGGGTTATATCGCTCAACGAATAGCGGAGAAGACTGGTACTCGATATCAAAAAATATTGACAACCTTGGCGTTTTTGTTTTGAAAGTAAATTCTCTAGGAGAAGTTTTTGCCGGAACCTTACAATCAATTTATAAATCCACAGATCAGGGAGTTAGCTGGAATAAAGTTGGTAATAGTTTTCCCCCAAATGGATATGCTGAAGATATTGTCTTTGATAACTTTAACAATATTTACGTTGCTCAAAATTATGGCGGAGTTTATAAATCTACTGATGGAGGCAACAACTGGACCCAAATAAATTCTGGATTCCCCTCTTCAGTTTATATAAGCAAATTATGTTTTACCTCTAATAATATTCTTTTAGCTGCAGACATGTATAGAGGAATATTTAGATCAACAAACTTCGGCACCGACTGGGTTCAATCAAATTCAGGGTATGACTCTACTTATTTTATAACAAGTTTTACCTCAAACCCATCCGGTGTTATTTTTATCTCTACATTCGGGAATGGGCCTTATAAGTCAACAGATAATGGTGAAACCTGGGTATCTATTAAGGGTGACTTAGCACTTGATTATTGTTATGACATAGACATTAATCTAAGCGGCGATCTTTTTCTTACAATAACTCAGCAGCTTTACAAATCATCAAATGGTGGAACTAATTGGACAAACACAACAACTATGTTTAACGGCTATGGCTTTTTAAATGCTTATGTGGATAACAATAATAATATTTGGGCAGGATCACTAAATTATGGTTTAATTAAATCAACCGATGGCGGGTCGACTTGGGTTAACTATACTAATGGGCTTACATCAACGCTTATACATTCCTTGGTTGCCGATCCTTCTGGAAATCTTTTCGCTGCAATTCCAGGAAAAGGATTATTTTCTTCAACAGACAATGGAAATACCTGGAATAAAATTACAATTACCAATGATATAGAAGACACTTTTTTGCGTACAGTAGAAGTTCTCTCTTCGGGCGGTTTAATTGTATTTAATGTGTACAATGGAGTTTATATAACAACAGATTTTACATCATGGCAGCCTTTTAACACCGGACTTAATAACCAAAATATTTGGGAACTTGCCGAAAATAATGATTATTATTTTGCTGCTAGTTCTGATGGAAAATTTTTCAGAACACCAAAAACTTCATCCAACTGGTCCGAAATTACTGATTCAAGCGTTTCAGGTTATTGCTATGATATTTTTGTTAGCTCATCAGGCGATTTATATTATTTGTTTGATGAAGAGGTATTTAAGTCCACTAATAATGGTGATGATTGGATTGATGTTGGCGGTGAAATTAATGGTTATTCATTTTCAATTACACAAAATTCATTCGGCGACATTTTTGTAGGCACCGATAAAGGTGTATATCGTTCAACAAATGCTGGTGCTAATTGGACAAAGGATGTTTCCGGATTAACCGATGGCGCCCTTTCGCTTATAGCATCTGGAACAAGTGTTTTTGCCGGCGGATATGCTTCAGTATCAAGGTCTAATGATTTAGGACAAACCTGGACTGCTTTTACAAGTGGTATTGAGAATTGCAGAGTAAGCGGTTTAGCCTTCGGTCACTCCAATATTTTATTTGCATCTGCAGAAAATTTCGGTGTTTACCGAACTACATCGGCAGTTACATCTGTGAATGAAATTGACAATGATTTATTAAAGGATTTCATGCTAATGCAGAATTATCCAAACCCGTTTAATCCAACAACAACGATAAATTATCAGATAATGGAAGATAGTTGGGTAACACTTAAACTGTATGACATGCTTGGTACAGAAGTAAAAACCCTAGTTAATGAAGGAAAAATAAAAGGAAGATATTCTTATAACTTCAACGGCTCAGATTTGGCAAGCGGTGTTTACATTTACGAATTGAAAGTAAATAATCTTGTGGCTTCGAAAAAGCTAGTACTGCTTAAGTGAGGTTTATCGTTATTAGACTTATCACAAACCCAGTTTCTTAAAAACCAAATGTGGTTCTCATAGAAACTGGGTTTGTTGTTAGTTTGATTTCATGGCTAACTATGACTTTTTAATCTTATAAAACAAATGAGCAGCCATTTTTGAATGGATTACGCTGCTATCCTATAAGAAAAATTTCTGTTTGAAAAAATGAACTCGGGGCAGATTCATTTTCTCTTTTTAGATTTATTCAAATTCTCTTGCAACCGGAATCTAACAATTTGAGTTATTAACTTTGCCGGTAGTGGCTTGTCAATTGGAAATTGGATTGCTCCTTTTGAACTGTTGTATTTGGTGATTTCTTTCTCGAAAGCTTTAACACCGCTTGGGGTTGGATAAAATCCGATATGGTTTTTGTTAGCAGCAAAATAAACTAAAACACCATCTTGAAAAAATGCAGGTATATTATAGCTGATTTTTTCTTCAGCTTTGGGTGCGGCATTTCTAATAATTTTTCTCAGCCCATTTAAAATGAATTGAGTTTCTTTTGGAAAGTAAGATAGGTACTCGTCAATCGTTTCGAATTTTATATTTAACATTAGCTGTCCTTACTTTTCTGCAAGCTCTTTGAGTTTCTTCAATGCTTTCGGCCACATATCATTAAACATTTCAGAATAGTTTTCGTTCGAATCCATTTCCACAACTACTTCTGTCTTTCCATTTTTTTCTTTAAAAGTATAATTCTCAAGCGCGCCTGCCCAATTTTTAACTTCATCGCTGCTTGTATCCTCTTTCCCGTCATTTACCATACCGAGGTGTTCGATAGATAGAAAATCATATTTGCGGTTTTCTTTTATTTTACTAACCATTCCTCCCAGCTTGCCATTTTCACCAGGACCTAGAAAAAGTATTTTACTGCCTTTTTCCCAGCTGCCTACATAATGAGAACCTGGTGCAAATGCCTCAGTCCAAATTCTGTAGGTTTTGTCCTCAAGCATTGTGTTCCATACTTTTTCTTTTGGCGCATCAATTTCAATTTTAAAATGAAGCTTTTCCATAGAATTTCCCTTTTTACATATTGGTTGATGGCTGAAGCATTCCAACGCGATTACCTTCAGTGTCTAAGAAAGAAACGTATTTCCCAATTCCGGGTATATCCTGAACTTCGCCTAAAATTTTTCCGCCGCTGTTATTTATATTTTGAATTGATTCATTAATATCATCAACTGCAATAACAACTGAAGGATGATTCATAACAGGGTCATCCATTTTCTGATAAATACCGCCATTTATAGCTCCGGGGGTTGTGGGTCTGCCGTTAGCATCTGTTTGTGTTGTTGTGACGAGAATATATTCTCCCATTTCTGGTCCAAGCTGCTGTGTTTGCCAGCCAAAAACTTTAGTATAAAACTCGGCCATTCGTTTGCTGTTTTCTGCTGCCATTTCGAAATGAACTACAGGATTAATCTTAGCCATTGTAACCTCCTTATGATATTATTTTTAGTTTTCAACATATTTTTTAAAATTGTTTAGAATTGCCTGCCATCCTGCTCTTTGCATATCAACAGAATTTTCCTGTTCAGCGTCGAAAGTTGTTGAGACTTTTGTTTTAGAATCATGTTGTTCAAAATTTGTTACAGCTTGTCTTCCGTCCATCATAGTATAAGCTATTTTCTTTTGGTAGATGACTTCATCATAGACAGCTTCAAAGTTAAATCCAAAACTACCGTCCTTAGCTTCCATTCTGCTGTTAAGTTTGCCGCCAACTGTTAAGTCATTCTCTGCTCTTGGACAATGCCAGTCATCCGAAGCAAAATTCCAATTTATTATATGTTCGGGTTTCGTATAGCAATCCCAAACTTTTTTTACAGGTGCATCAATCTTCGCTTCAACTGTTATTTTTGTTTTATTGCTCATTAGCTGCCTCAACTAATTTTTTTATGTCAAACTTTTTCATTTGGAATACTGCATTCATTACTTTGCTTGCTTTATGAGAATCTTGCAGCAATTTGTCTAAAATTGTTGGAATAACCTGCCAGGATACACCAAACCTATCTTTGAGCCAGCCGCATTGAACTCCTTCTCCGCCCTCAGTTAATCTTTGCCAATAATGGTCTATCTCTTGCTGAGTTTGACATGAAATAATAAATGAGATTGATTCGTTGAAATCAAAATCATGTTTTCCTAACCCGCTCATAGCATTAAATAAATAATTTTCTAGTTTGAATTGAGCAAAAAGCAATGTGTTATCAGGAAGATTCATTGATTTATCATAAGGAAATTCTATGATTGTTTTTGACTCGGAAAAAATCGAGGTGTAAAAATTTACAGCTTCTTTAACTTTCATAAACTTTTCATTTACGAAAAGAAATGATGGCACAATCTTTTGAGCTGAATTTATATTTTCTATATCAAGCTGCCACGAAACGCCAAATTTATCTTTCACCCAAGCATACTTTGGACTCCAATCATACTTGTTCAGCGGCATATTAATAGAACCGCCTTCGGTAAGTTTTTGATACAGGTAATTTATTCTATCTTCCGAGCCGCAATAAACAAAAAGAGAAACTGATTCATTAAACTTAAAATCCGGTCCGCCGTTAAGTGCGAGAAATTTTTGTCCGTTCAATTCAAAATCAACAGTCATCACCGAGCCCTCGGGTTTATGGTGATATTCAAAACCTTCTTTCCCAAATTGTGCAATTTTTTTAACACAAGAATTATCAAAAAGCGAAGTATAGAATTTAGCTGCCTCTTCGGCCTCGTTATCAAACCACAGACATGGAGTAATATTATCCAAATTGTAATTATTCCTTAATCTTTGTTGTTACTATTCTGCTGAAAGAATATTTTCTAAATGCTTTAATTGAAATCCATGGGGTCTTAAAAGCATTGAAAGAAGCCATCCTCTTTTTGAACATACCTAAAATGAAGATGCTTAGCAAACAAAGTTTGTGATTAGGAAGGTTTGATAAGTGTAATTAATTTTCACTCAAAATTTTGCGTGGTTTGATTTGGTTTTCCTACTGAAGAAATTCTTAAATTTGAAGTGTGATTACAAGTTTGATTAAGCCAGGTAAGAAACTCTTGGAAATTCATTTTTTAAAATTATAATGCAAAGACTTCTGAAATATTCTCAAAAGTCATTCTGATCCCGATTTATCGGGAGAAGAATCTCATTTAATATTTAAATCGAGATATTTCGCTCCGCTCAATATGACAAACATTAATTATTCAGAAGCCCCATGTACTTAATTAAAGATTAAAATAAGGAAGCATGAAATGAAAAATCTGTTATTCGTTTCCATTCTGATACTCGCGATTGGTTTTTCCACAAACACACAAGCCCAATTATTGGATATTCTTAAAAAGAAAACCGAAGAGCAAATTAAAAAAGAGGGTGAAAGAAGAGTTGATGATAAAATCAATAAAGGTGTAAAAAAGGGTTATGATGAAGTTGAAAAACAAATAGAGGGGGATGATGATGAGGGGAAAGATTCTACAAAATCTACAGATGCGAAAGACAGTAAAGAGGAAGAATCGGTTACAAAAGAAAACGAAGCCAGCACTCAATTTACAAGTTCATCAAAATATGATTTTGTGCCCGGCGAAAAAGTGATTTACTATGACGATTTTAGTCAAGATGCAGTTGGTGATTTCCCCGCTTTATGGACAGCGAATGCTCCGGGTGAAATTAACACAATAAGTATTGCCCCGGGGAACTGGTTAAACTTAAACAGCACAGACGGAAATTATTTCTACCTAAACAGTATTGATTTTCCAAAGAATTTTATCATGGAGTTTGATATAGTTCCCAAGAAATCTGGTGGTCGTGTTGCCGCCGATCTTATTCTGTACGGCGAAGACAAACCTAAGGAAATGGACAATACCGTTCATCCTGGAAAAAGCGGAATACATATCACACTTGAAAAAGAAAATTGGAATACTTTAGGATATAAAAAGGGCGAGACTGATCACATTATTGGTTCGTCGAAGGTAAACCCCGTTGTACCGGAAAAGGTAAATCATGTTATTATCTGGGTACAAAATAGAAGAGTTCGGATTTATCACAAAGAAGCAAAAGTTTTGGATATGCCCACAAATATTTATGATGGAACAAAGTTCAGCCGCTTTTGTTTCAGATTACCGAGAGGTGTATCATCAGGATCTTTCATATCTAATTTAAGAATCACCGATGCAACACCGGATATGCGCAGCAAATTAATAACGGAAGGAAAGCTTGTTACCTACGGAATTTACTTCGATGTTAACAAGGATATTGTCAAGCCGGAGTCTTTCGGCACGCTTAAAGAAATTGCAGCAGTACTTCAAGATAATCCAACGGTGAATATTAAGATTATCGGTCACACCGATTCTGATGGTGATGATAAGTCAAACTTAGATTTATCGAAACGCCGGGCAGCTTCTGTTAAAGATGCACTTGTTAAAAACTTCAGCATCGATGCTGCAAGAATTGAGACAGATGGAAAAGGTGAGGGTAAACCAATCGCACCGAATGACTCAGGCGTAAACAAAGCTCTCAATCGTAGAGTTGAGTTTATAAAACTTTAACGAGCTAGTCTTTCAATAAATAGCACACGGATTTTACTGATTCAACGGATTATAACAGATTAAATCCGTTCTTATCAGTTTGATCTGTTCGATCCGTGTTCCATTGGCTTAATGTTTTTTAATCGTTTCATATACCGATTACACAGACTTAACAGATTTTAAAATTATCCAAATAACTCCTTCGGAGAAAATTACTTTTTTGTCAGTCCCCTAGTTAAAATTATTCAACTGATTTTTCAGTAAATAGACTTCAACTTCGCTTTGCGGTAGTAATGCTTTAAGATTTGCTCAAAGTTCTTTCCGCTGTTTGCCATTGTGATAGCACCGGATTGACACATTCCGACTCCATGTCCCCAGCCAGCACCGTGAAGAACAAATCCTGTTTCGGTTTTATCAACCACAAAGCATGAGCTTCTCAATGGCGGAGAGAACATCTGTCTGATTTTTAACTCGCCCATAACTTCAACGCTTTCCTTGTCAAAAATAAATTTTGCAAGATATGCTCTGCCCGAAGTTCCTCTATTTAAAATTTCTATGTCAAGAAGATTTCCTAAGTCATTTCCCTTTGAAGTCATTTCATCGAAAGTCAATTCCCTCTCCCATCTGAAATTATTTTGACTCCATTCGGGAAGCTCACGGTTAATATTTGGATTGCAATATGATAGCGGATTTGAGAAAATCCATTCGCGAATATTCTCTTCAACACTAAGGTCAAAATCATTCTGCTTTTCCCAATCAAATTGTGAGATGCTGTAAGATTCGGGATTGGGGCGATCACCCCAAACATTTTTGATCAGCTCCGAATGTCCGCCGCAGTTTGAAGCATAGTTAGCATTAATTGGTTTGCCGTTCTCGCTTAAGATTAAACTTTTAGTCAGTTCCACAGCCAGATCGGATTGCTCTGTCCGTCTTCTGTTTCCGCTGAAAACCTGGCATTCAACATCCGATGTCAAGTCGTAATGCTCGCCGCTGTATAGCTTTGAGTTTAACGCGATGATTGCTTCAGATCGGGCAGCAACAGCTTGTGCTTTCAGCGCTTCAAGCGGGGAGTCGGGCCCAATTTCGTACGGCACAACTCCTTTTAAATACTGTTCTAGCGGCAAGTGAACAACAACATCGAATTTATTTTCATCTGTTTTGTAAATG
>JACAFC010000165.1 GCA_013388515.1 Ignavibacteriaceae bacterium
TTTAAACAACGATTAATATTGAACCCCGATGGGGTTCTGGTTCTTGGTGGTTTTCTTGTTCTATAAATATATTGCTCCTGCGTAGCAAAACTGATGATAAGCAAATTCCATCGGGATTTAATATTTGTAGAACAAGCAATATCGCAAATATTGGAACCCCATAGGGGTTCAATAAATGATTTAATATTTATTTATGAATTTGTAGTTTTTATAAGGTTTCTTAAGAGGGGAACAAAACGGGTGTATGATGTAAAAGATGTGTATACTTATCTCCAACCTTTCGGTGCAATTACAACTACAAACTCACCTTTAAGAATGTGCTCCTCTAACTGAGATTGAATTGTTATTGCTGTTCCTCTTATTATTTCCTCAAACTTTTTTGTCAGCTCTCGGCAAATTACAATTTCTCTTTCCGGCATAATTTCAGTTAGCTCATCAATCAATTTTTTAATGCGGTAAGTAGATTCGTAAAGAATAATAGTCCGTTCTTCCTCAGCAAGGACTTCCAGATTTTTCTTTCTTCCTTTTTTATTCGGTAAAAATCCTTCAAACACAAATGAATCAGTTGGAAAACCGCTAACCGATAAAGCAGAAATGACCGCGGTTGCACCAGGAATACTTATAACTTCAATTCTACTTTTAATGGCAAGATTAATTAATCTTGTTCCGGGGTCGGAGATTCCAGGAGTGCCGGCATCACTTACTAATGCACATGATTCTCCCGAGATTATTCGATCAACTACTTTTTGAGACTTGTATTTTTCGCTTGCTGCATTTAGTGAGAATAACTCTTTCTTAATTTGAAGCTGATTAAGAAGAATTGATGTTACTCGTGTATCTTCACAAACAATGAAATCAACTTGTTTAAGAGTTTCGATTGCGCGTAAAGTTATATCACCAAGATTTCCTATTGGAGTACTGACTATGTATAATTTTCCGGTCATTATAATTTAAAATGATTGCGGCTCCATTGTGGAGCCGAACCATGCAAGTAGTTTAATTTGTTTTAGTTAATTGACACTCGAAAAATATAACTTTTCACAATAATATCAAGTTCAAAAAAGTCATTAAGCTGTACTTAATTTCTGCTCATCTCCTAACCCCGCCATTTATGGCAGGGGCTGTTTGAGTCATTCATGGGTTAAAGCACTAATTTGTTCTCAATGCATTAACCCCAGACTTAAGTCTGGGGTTAGAAAAATGAAAAAACCATATGGACTTTAGTCCTAAAAATTTGAAGAACTTATCCCTTATGTATGGCGAGCTGTTAATAAATAGATTCCCATTTTCGTGGGAATTACCTGCTAAAATAAAAATTACTTTTTTACAGTCTGCTTCTTTTCTCAACCATTTTGATATTTAAAGTTTCAAGTTCTTTCAGAACCGGCTCATAAATATCTTTAGTATTTGGGATTCTAACACCAACTGCTTTTATTCTTTCATCGCACATCATAGCAGTAGCAATTGCCATTGGTAAGCTAACTGTTCTTGCCATCGAAGAATCTCCATGAGGAATACCAAAGTCAATTAATGTTGAAGTCATAAGATCCTTTGAGCCATCTTTATTTTCGATGATGAATCTGTGTCTTAAGAGCAGTAAATCTACTTCGCCTTCTTTGAAATATAGTTTTTCCTGCATTCTATCACTTAGCATGTCAAGTAAATTATTTGCTTTTGGAATTACTTCATCACTAAATAAACCGAGCCATTCCATTCTCTCAATAATTTTTGAATTAGCTGCAATACCAACTTTTTTAGCAGCGAGTTCTTTTATATTATCACTTTCCTTTGCTTTAAGTGCATAAGCCATAGCTTTTTTAAATGTGCTGCCTTTTATCTCGGGAACAGGTGTTTCATCAACTAAACCTAAATTAACAATTGCTCGTAAGGTTTCGCACCAGCCAATATTTCTGTAAGTGCCACGTTTAACTGTTAACGCATCTTTCAAACCATAAAGTTCTTTATAAGGAGTGGAATCGCGATTAGGGTAAACTTCAAATTTCCCTAGACCCTCAATCTCTTCAACTTCGGGATTTGCAAAAAGGTTTTTACTCTCTATCTCAACTGTTTTTCCGTTCTCATAATACTTAGCAGAGTTGCGTGAGGCAAGAACTACACCTCGCGGACTCCATGAGAATTTATAACCGAAAGGATTGTCGTTGTCCTTTGGTGCTGGAAGGCCACCGCAATACGAATAAAAGTGCAGAACTTTTCCGCCTTCTGCTTCTACTTCATGAATTATTTTCATTGCTGACATGTGATCAATTCCTGGGTCAACACCAATTTCATTTAGGAAAAGAAGATTTTTTGCTCGGACTTTTTCGTCTAGAGCTTTCATTGCCGGGCTAACATAAGATGTTGTAACCATATGTTTTCCGTGTTCGATGCAAAGCTCAGCAACTATCAAATGATGTGTCCATGGTAATAAGCTGATGGCAATATCATGTTCCTTAATCAGCTTAGCTAATTCATCTTTGTTCTCAACATTCACTTGAACAGCTTTTCCATTCGAAAATCCTTTTACCAATTCTTCAGCTTTGCTTACTGTTCTTGATGCAACTGTTACTTCAATGTTTTTTTGTTTCAATAGGTAGTGTACTCCTGGTCTTGAAACTAAACCAGCGCCTAATACTAATACTTTTTTCATTGTTACTCCGATTTTAAATATTGATTTAGATATAAATAATCTTTAGTTAGTTTTCCTTTATGCAATATGAGAGCTTTCTTAATTGGATAAGAGAGTTCAAGCTCGTCAAAACTCTTTCCGAAATCCGCGTGATAAATTTCATAAACGTAATTTTTAAGAACATGTGAAAATTCTGCAGATGCTTCTTTGGGAAATTCACAAGGCAAATTATCAATTGCCATCACACTTATTCCATCCTTTGTAATAGCATCTTTGTAACTATTTGTACTTGGAAAATAAGTGTAACAAGGATTCGCTGGATCAGTTATATCGTTGGTTATTTCAATTCCGCCTAACAAATCGCAGCTAATATCACCGATAACTTTTAATTTAACGTTGGGATAATTTGAAAGAAAATTTTTTGTTATCAAACGGGGATTTTTATTTGTCCACAAAATGCAATTTACAAGCACATCGAGGTAGGGAATGAACTGATTGAAATTCGATTCATACTTTTCTGGTTCAGTAAAATATTCCTTCAAATCAAATCTACCTTCTTTTCGCTTAACGGTGTGTTCTTCTTTGAAAACAACTTTTATAAAATGATTTCTTTCGCTCTTTAATTCATTGTAACTTGGAATCAATTCCTCGGGTTGGACAGTTTTGATTGGAAGTAAATCAAAAACTTCTTGAGCACCTTGCGAAACATTTCCATAACCAGCAAACCCAAACACAATGGGCGAAATGTTTTCAGGAAATCCTTTTACTGTAATTTCATTACCGATTTCTTTGATTGCTGAAATTGCTTCGTTAAGCGAATTATATTGATATGGCTGCTTAATATTTTCGAGAGGAGTTGAAATTCCATTTAACTTTAGCTTTTGGGCGAAAGCATGAAGTGTTTCAATAATTCCAGCTTTACCTGCATACCTTCCGAAAAATATTAATCTTCTGTTTGATTCATCAACAATGCGTTCGTAGTCAATTAGATTACAATTCTTTTTCATCAACGTTTTTAGCATGGGCATATTATGCGGCTGCCCTTTTATAACATGCGAAAAATAAACATACGTTTTGTTGTTAAGAATTAACTCTTCTGGAACCTCTTTTACACCAAATATTAGATCAGCATGATTTAAATCTTCATCTAACTCAGCACCAACATTTAAATATTCATCATCTTTAAAAGCTCGTATTTTTGACGGTTGAACAATAGCACGCAGCTTGTATTTATCAATTAAAAATTTAACATCTTCGGGAATAAGAGGTGTTCTTGCTTCCCATTTGTTTTTATTTTCTCTTCTTATACCAATAATCATAAATAAATCTCCGAAATTAGAAATTAAACAAAGGAATATTCCTGCCGATCGGCAGATTTGGAAGCTAGAGGTGTAAAATTAAAAAACGTTTTCCCAGGAGGAAATAAAATAACTTTGATGCTTTTTTGAAGCCGTTTGGAGATGAACTATGTTATAAATTGAAAGCATCATATTTAATAGTGAAAATTTACATAGGCAAATTAAAGATTCAGATAAATATTTACAACTATTTGTAACCCTTCCCGTGCTCTTTTCTGTGAAGATTTTTCCTATTTTAACACATGAATTTCTCAAAAATATTTAATTAAAAGGAATCGTTATGGAAATAGGAAAAATTTTAAAAGAGCTTGGAGTTGAAGAAAGAAATTATGGCTCATCAACTGGACAAAAATGGGGCAATACTACTTCAGAGGGTGAGTTAAAGATTTATTCGCCAACAGACGGTAAATACATAGCTTCTGTTTATCAAGCATCAACAAAAGATTTTGAAAATATTATTGCAACAGCCGATGAAGCGTTCAAAATGTGGAGAAAAGTTCCGGCGCCAAAACGAGGTGAGATTGTACGCCAGATAGGTGTTAGGCTCCGTGATTATAAAAATCCACTCGGCACTCTAGTTTCTTATGAAATGGGAAAATCAATTCAAGAAGGTTGGGGTGAAGTTCAAGAGATGATTGATATTTGTGATTTTGCTGTTGGCATGTCAAGACAGCTTTATGGATTTACAATGCAGTCTGAAAGACCATCTCATAGAATGTATGATCAGTACCATCCTTTAGGAATTGTAGCCACAATATCGGCATTTAATTTTCCAGTTGCCGTGTGGTCTTGGAATGCAATGATTGCAGCAATTTGCGGCGATGTTAATTTGTGGAAACCTGCATCTAAAACACCACTTGTTGCAATAGCTACTCAAAAAATTGTTGCTCAAGTTTTAAAAGAAAATAATCTGCCCGAAGGAATTTTTTCATTGATAATCGGAAAAGGTTCCAGTGTTGGTGAAATGATTCTAAACAGCAATAATATTCCATTAGTATCGGTTACTGGCTCAACACCTGTTGGAAGACATGCTGCTGAGGTTGTTTCCAAGAGATTTGGAAAGACAATTTTAGAACTTGGAGGAAACAATGCAATCATCATTACTCCAGATGCAGATCTCAAACTTGCAATTCCTGCGATTGTTTTCGGTTCAGTTGGCACAGCAGGGCAGCGCTGCACAACAACCAGAAGATTAATTATACATGAAGCAATGTTTGAAAAAGTTAAGGACGCGTTGCTTAAAGCGTACAGCACCGTTAAAATTGGTGATCCGCTTGATGAGAAAAATCATATGGGACCATTGGTAGACAAAGATGCAGTGAATACAATGCAAGATGCACTAATAAAAATAAAGCAAGAAGGCGGCAAAATTATTTACGGTGGGGAAGTCCTGTCTGGTCCGGGTTATGAATCTGGTTGTTATGTTAAACCATGTTTAGTTGAAGCAGAAAATCATTATAAAATTGTGCAAGATGAAACATTTGCTCCAATTCTTTATTTGATAAAATATAAAGGTGGAGTAGATGAAGCAATTAAATTGCATAATGCTGTTCCGCAAGGATTATCTTCTGCGATCTTTACAAACAACTTAAGAGAAGCTGAAGAATTTCTATCTTGTGCAGGTTCCGATTGCGGTATTGCAAATGTTAACATTGGAACTTCAGGTGCTGAGATTGGCGGTGCATTTGGCGGTGAAAAAGAAACCGGCGGCGGCAGAGAATCTGGCTCTGATGCATGGAAAGCTTACATGAGACGGCAAACGAATACAATAAATTATTCTGCACAGTTACCTCTTGCTCAAGGAATAAAATTCGATATCTAGTATTTTAGAATTATTGGGAAGTGATTGGAAGCAATCGCTTCCCACAATTATTATCGACTGCTTTAATTTCTTTTCTTCCATTATTATTTAGCTTGATATTAGTATTCTCCCTCACTTTTATCCAAAAGACTAAACATTTTCTCAAAATATTCGATGGTATGATAGTTGTGATTTTATGATTAGGAGAATTAATTATGGCATTTTTAAGTTTAGAATCGTTTTATTCGGCTGATAGGGATTTGGAATTAAACCAGTACCACATCTTGGCGGGCATCAAGGACATTAAAAACGAGTTCAAGAAAAAGAAGCTTTATCCATCCTTCAGCAATTTGCTTAATTTAACTTCACAGTTACAGGATATTGTTCAGCAGAAGAAAGACCTCGAAATTAGGTTTGCAAAAAAAATTAAAAGCTTTGATTTCAAAAACAATAAAGTGATTTTTGAATCGGTTGAAAATGAACACACAAATATTGACTGCCTCTTTGACTTGATCGAATGGTCATTACCTCAATTAAAGAATTTAATTGAGGAAGCTCTGGTAATATGTGAATATGTAGAAAATAACCTGACGATTGAACAAGTGGGAATTCTACCGATATACAAAAGCGAAGGGTATTTCATTATCCCGAATAATGAAATCTCAACGTTGCAAGTTCACAAATTTGAATGTTCACTATTTACATCCGATGATGAAAAATACCGGGCTCTTAAGACAAAACTTCTTAGAACTTATAGCAACGATGTAATTAGATTATCGCTAGAGAATATTAAACGAGAATTAATTAGTGAGTATGAAGAGTTGCCAAATCCGGCAACTTTCAAGTGTGAAACCGAGCTTGATTTCCCATTTGTTGAAACAGTTTTCCCAATAGCCAAAAGAAAGTTAATATCAACAATTACTCAAATACAAAACTAGGCTATATTATCTCGCTGACAAGAGGACCAAATCTGATAATATAAGAGCCGACTCATTCAATAAAGCATCTTCTGAATATTTTTCTTGTTGCTGCAATTCATTTTTATCAATCATTCTTACATTACTAGTTTCCTGCATTACTTTCTTTCGTTCTTCTTTCAAAGAATCTTGCTCTTCTTTTTCCTTTTTTCTTATTAATTCATTTAGAGAAATTAAGCTTTTATTTTGCAGAGATTTTGCTTCATTCACATCTTCAATAAATGCCTGGAATTTAATGTCTGACTTTATTCTTAACTCATGTTTGTGTTTTAGTTGGGGGATAAAACCATTTACACTCGCTAAAGGCAAGTATTTTGCAGCCGATATTTGATCCCAAGGCAGTGCATTTGGTTCTGAACTCTCTCCAAATTCATGAGCATCTATTGGTGATGGGAAAATGATGTCCGGAATAACTCCCATGTGTTGTGTACTTCCACCGCTTACACGATAAAATTTTGCAATTGTAATCTTTAGCTGACCAAGCTTATTCTCATTTCTATTCATCATTCGGTTCAAGTCGATTAAATTTTGCACTGTGCCTTTTCCAAATGTCTGATCTCCGAGAACCACGCCTCGTTGATAATCTTGAATAGCAGCTGAAAAAATTTCTGATGCTGATGCACTAAATCTATTAACCAAAACTGCAAGCGGCCCATCGTAAACGATTGATGGGTCTGGATCATTCTGTACCTCAACATTGCCGAAGGATTGCTTTACTTGAACAACAGGACCGTCCTTGATGAAGAGTCCGGAAAGTTCAACAGCTTCAGTTAAAGAACCGCCGCCGTTATTTCTAAGGTCGATCAATATACCATCAACAGATTCGGATTTTAGTTCACTAATTAATTTTCGGACATCCCTTGTTGTGCTTTTAAAATTAGGATCTCCTTTATGTTCGGCCTCATAATCATAATAGAAGGCGGGAATACTTATCACACCAATTTTATAAGGGATACCCTCATTCTGAAATTCCAATATTTGTTTTTTTGCTGATTGATCCTCAAGTTTTACTTTATCACGAACAAGTTTTATTTCCTTTGGAGTAGCATTAACCCCATCACTTGCTTGAAGTATTAATAGCCTAACTACTGTTTCTTTGGGTCCGCGGATCAGCTTAACAACATCATTTACTCTCCAGCCAACAACATCTACCATTTCACCATCATCACCTTGTGCCACTCCAATAATTTTATCATCACGGTGCAAAAGGTTACTTTTATATGCAGGTCCGCCAGCAATTATCTCAACTATTTTAGTGTACTCATCCTCCGTTTGAAGTTGAGCTCCTATACCTTCGAGCGCTCTGGTCATATCAATTTTGAAATTATCGGAAGTGATGGGAAGCATGTAATTTGAATGTGGATCAACAGATTCTGTATATGCATTTAAATAAAGCTGAAATACATCTTCGCTTTTAGTTTGATTAATTGCTTTTCGAATGTTTTCATATCTTTTAGTTAAGGTTTCAGCAATCTCGCTCCATTCCTTACCAGCTAATTTTAAATTGAGGGCATCATTTTTAATTCTTTTCCTCCATATCTCATTTAATTCTGCAGTATTTGCAGCCCAATTGGAACTGTCACGTTGAGCTTCAAAATATTCATCAATCGAGTAGTCAAATTCTGTTTTTAGAAGTTCAATCACATAATCAATTCGTTCATTAACTCTATCAGAATATTTATTAAATATCTTATATGCCAATTCAAGGCTGCCCTCAATTAAATAGTCATCAATCATAAATCTGTATTTTTCAAAAAGTGAAATATCAGCAGATAGAAAATAAAGTTTAGCAAAGTCTAATGACTTTATGTAACGATCAAATATCCTTGCCGAGCTAGAATCATTAAGATTGAATTTGTTATAATGGTATCGCGTTAATACAGTATTTACAAGTAATTGTTCGTTGGAATAGTATGATTGTGGCGACAAGACGTGTGAAGAATCACCGGCTTCCGTTCCCGCTATAACTTGACTAATGCAAAAAAAGAAAAAAATCACTGAACGAACGAATAACCATGCTAATTTATTTTTCATTTTTCCTCAATTAATATTTTCATATTTTACTAGTGCTAAATAAATGAATTAAACAATATAAAAAAAGAGAAAACCACACTAATAAGTGTTCTGTGTTGGTTGGAAGATCGTAGGAAATACTAATTCATTTATTTTGATTTTGTAAACAACTAAATTTTATTTAGACTAAAACATTTCCTTTTAACATTCTGAAAAAATTTAATTAAAACTCGAAGATAAAGATGTTAATTGGATTGTATTGAACAGATTTAGACTTTAATGGATATATACGATGTCAAAATCAAAAGAAATATTGCAGAAAAAAGCAAAAAGCAGCGAACCGCTTAAAGATTCGATTGATGCAGAAATTGAACCTGCAAACATTAGCGAACCTGAGGAACCAAAAACTGTAATTAATGAGGAAGGAAAAGAGGTTTTAGTATTCGAAGATCCGCTTCATTCAAAAGAAAATCGAAGTATAGTGAACTACTCAATTTTTAGAGGGAAGTGGGAATTCGAAAACATTGATGATCTAGATGAAGGCGATCATGAAAAATGTGCCGTGCAGTTTACACCGCTTAAAGATGGTTCAAGTTTAATTATTACGTTTAAATCTCTGAAAGATAGAGTAGAATTTATGGATTCTATATACAGTGACAATGAGATGAAACAGATAGGCGGCGGCATGCGATTAGAAAATTTAGCCAATTCTAAAATACTGCGAACTACTGGTGGATTAATTGGTCTTGGATTAGCGGGCTATGGTTTGTATAGATTGATTTTTGGCAAAAAAGACAATAAATAGCTTTCATAAAAACCTTTTTAGAAAAAATTAGCCGGCGCTAAAAATAGGCTTATGCTTACGTTCAAACTAAAATTTAAAATTAAGCCTATTTAATGCCATTTATTATGAAAAATTTGGGTCGTTGGCGGTTAAATTTTATTTATTCTAAATCAACTGTCCTGCTAAAAATAAAATCAACATTACTCAGCATTTTTTTATTATCAAATATAAAATTGATTTCTTCTTGGCTTAGATGCTTTTTCACCTCTGCAGAAGAACTTAGTTCATCCTTCAAATTCTTGTTCTGATCATTCCATACAACCATAGCGCAATCTTGAACTAACTTGTAAGAATCTTCTCGTGATAAACCTTTGTTTACTAATGCAAGCAAAACTGATTGTGAAAAAACTAATCCACGAGTTAAATGTAAATTCTTTTTCATGTTTTCTGGATATACAATCAAGTTCTGTATAAGTTTTATTGTCTGGCTTAGTATATAATCCAAAGCTATACAACTATCTGGAATAATAACCCTTTCAGTTGATGAATGAGATATATCTCTTTCGTGCCAAAGGGGAATGTTTTCCATTCCAGCTAAAGCATTAGCTCTAATGATTCTAGCAATGCCAGCAATTCGTTCGCTAATTACAGGGTTACGTTTATGAGGCATGGCCGAGGATCCTTTCTGACCTTTTGAAAAATACTCCTCGGCTTCAAGCACTTCAGTTTTTTGCAAATGTCTAACCTCAAGAGCAATTTTTTCAAGACTTGTTCCAATAATGGCTAATGTATTAAGAAATTCAGAGTGTCTATCTCTCTGAATTATTTGGGTTGAAACTGGGGCTGGAATTAAATTTAATTTTGTGCAGACATATTCCTCAACTTTAGGAGAAAGATGTTCGAATGTGCCAACTGCGCCGGAAATTTTCCCTACACTTATTGTATTAATTGACTTTTCCAGCCGGGTAATATTTCTTTTGCACTCTTCATACCACAATGCTAGTTTTAGTCCCATTGTTGTAGGTTCAGCATGAATACCATGTGAACGACCGACACATACGGTATACTTAAATTCAATAGCACGATTCTTTAATACCTTTTTAAGTTCATGTAGTTTTTTTAGTAAAATTTCACCTGCATTTTTCATTTGCACTGAAAGTGTGGTATCAAGAATATCTGATGAGGTCATTCCATAGTGAATATGTCTTGAAGGTTCTCCCACATGTTCAGCAACATTTGTTAAGAAAGCTATTACATCATGTTTTGTAGTTTCTTCAATTTCTAAAACGCGTTTGGTGTCGAATTTTGCTTTTTGCTTTATAATGTCCAAATCATTTTTGGGAATTTCACCGGCTTGATAGCGAGCTTCGCATGCTAAGATTTCGATTTTTAACCAGGTATTTAGTTTGAAATCATCAGTCCAGATTGAGCCCATTTCCGGGAGAGTATATCTTGCAATCATTACTTACTATCCAATCTCATTTTTTTAATTAAAACTTCATTATCTCTTAAAATTTTTAATGATATTGTCTGGCCAGTACGAAATTCTTGGAATACACCTATTAAGGTTTGTTCATTATTTATTTTATATTCATCAACCTGGAGAATTACGTCTCCAACTTCTAAACCACTTTTTCCAGCAGGGGATCTTGGCAAAACTTGTGTAACAATCACACCACGAGTATCGCTCAAATTGTAGTAATTTGCAATTGATTCATCAAGTGATTGAATTCTTAGACCAACATCAAAGTCACGATCAATTTTCCCATTTTCTTTAAGTTCGTCAATAATTCTTTTTACTTTATTTATAGGGATTGCAAAACCTAATCCAATGTTGCCTTGCGAGCCGCTTCCACCTGTAAATATTAAAGTATTCATACCAACAACTTGTCCAAGGCTATTTACCAATGGTCCACCGCTGTTACCACCATTTATTGCAGCGTCAGTTTGGATCATATTCAAGTAATATCGATTATTTATTGGTTCAAGGTTCATTCCTGTTGCACTAATTACCCCAACAGTAACCGTTGGTTTATCATTAATTTCGAACAATCCAAATGGATTTCCTAGGGCAATAACCCATTCTCCAATAATTATATCATCCGAGTTTCCTAGTTGTATGAAAGGCAGATTATCCTCATCAATTTTTAGCAGGCAAATATCGGTTACAGGATCTGAACCAACTATTTTTGCATTATAATGTTTGCCATTTGTCATGGTTATAGTTACTTCCGATGCATTTCCAGCTACGTGGTCATTCGTTAGAATGTAACCATCTTCCGAAATAATAAAGCCTGAACCTAATCCTTTTACTTTTTGACTATAAGTTCCTCTGTTTCCAAAGAACTGTCTAAAGAAAGGATCATCAAAAAAAGAGCTGAATGGATCATGATATTGACGAATTTGAGTGACATTTATTCCAACAACAGCAGGGCTAACATTTTTTACTGTTTCAGTAATAATATTGCTTCTTGTTTTGGTAATCTCATCATTTAATGATGATTTAATTTGATAAGTTGAGCTTGACTGACTCTGCTCAAATTTATTTTTGTTATTATCGGAATTGCATGCCGCACTCTGTACTGCTATGATTAATAAAATGATTCCTAACTTCCACGATAAATAAAATTGATTTGTCATTAATTTTTACCTCCTCTTGCTTTCATATCGTTAAATAAGGTTTGTATCGGTTCAGTATGTTTAGATAGAATTACTATGAACAACCCCAGAGAAAACAAGAATAGAACAGCTTCCGATTCAGGTTTTGGATATGCATAATTCATAGCAGTCTTTAAAGATAACGCAATAATTAGTAGAACAATTGAAGAAGCAGCAACATTGGCTATAGTGATATCTTTCTTAAAGAGATAGAATATCAACCAGCATATTCCCCATATAACCAAAACAAATGGAAAGATTATTGCCGTGCCTCCAGCTGCTGAAGCTAATCCTCGTCCACCTTTTAGCTTTAACCATGGATTATAACAATGTGCATAAATACATCCAAGCAATGAAACGGCATAAAATGAAAAGGATTTTATACCTAGAATGCTAAGCAGCAGGATTGGAACTATACCTTTTAAAAAATCAAAAATGAAAACAATAATCCCAATACCTTTAGAATTAGTTACTTCGTACGAATTCATAGCGCCAACATTACCAGTTCCTGCAGTTGTGATATCTATACTTTTAAACCTTTTTAAAACGATATAAGCTGTAGGAAAAGAGCCAATAGTATATCCTAAAAGTAATGAAACAAGATATATCATTTCCATCATACGTTGTTAAATCCACAGCGAAAATAATAAAATGTGCTCAATTATTCAGAGCTGTCGAACGAGGAGAAATAAAATAAAAATGAGGTTTAGATATGAGTAGAGGCGCCGGTCGGAGTCGAACCGACGAATAGAAGTTTTGCAGACTTCCGCCTTAGGCCACTTGGCTACAGCGCCGTCAAAAAAATAAAATCCACTTTAGTGGATTTTGTTAGAGCGGGAAACGGGACTCGAACCCGCGACATCAACCTTGGCAAGGTTGCGCTCTACCAACTGAGCTATTCCCGCATTTCAATTAACTCATTTAAGAACCGCCGTAAATATAATCGTACGAATTTATTCTTGCAAGTTTGATTAAGGTAATAAAAACAATCACTTTTGTTATTTTTGACCAATAGGTTAAAAATATGTACGAAAAAGAAAGACAAAACTTAGTTAATCAAATAGCCGAAAGAGGGATTGATGATATCTATGTCCTAAAAGCTTTTTCGGAAGTGGAACGCCATCTATTTATTCCTGAAGCACTTTTATCACATGCATATAAAGATGTGGCATTACCAATAGGTTACGGCCAGACAATATCACAGCCATATACTGTTGCATATATGACACAAGCACTAAAAGTGAAAACAGACTCAAAAATACTTGAAATTGGTACCGGCTCTGGCTACCAAGCAGCAATACTTTATAAAATGGGAGCAAAAGTTTACAGCATTGAAAGACAATTTGAAATTTATAACAAGACCCGAAAACTTTTCGACAAACTTGAAATTAGAGTAAATACAAAATATGGTGATGGAACCATAGGGTGGGCAGAATTTGCACCATACGATGGAATTCTGGTTACTGCAGGTTCGCCATCAATTCCTGCCTCTCTAAAAAAACAATTAGAAATCGGAGGAAGATTAGTAATACCCGTAGGAGATAAGATTTCTCAAAAATTGAAGATAGTAACAAAAATAGCACAGGATGAATTTGAAGTAGTTGATGTACCAGAATTTGTATTTGTACCATTAATTGGCAAAGAAGGTTGGAAACAAGAGTAATTGTTATAGCGGGACCAACATGTTCAGGTAAAACAAAGTTAGCAATAAATCTTGCGGCAAAACTTAAAAGTGAAATTATTTCTGCCGATAGCCGCCAAGTTTATAAATATTTGAATATTGGAACCGCTAAACCAACAATTGAGCAAAGAGCTGAGATTAAACATCACCTCGTTGATATTCTTTACCCTGACGAAGTTTTTAATGCAAGTAAATTTTCAAATGAAGCAAAAGAGATTATTTCCAATCTCCATCGTAATGAAAGTGTTCCAATTATTGCTGGTGGATCTGGCTTGTATATAAAAGCATTGATCGATGGAATTCTTGATGAAATAAAAACTGATGAAAATTACAGGTCTGAATTGTTAGATCTCAGGAAAAAATTTGGTAATTCAATACTTTTTGAAAAATTACGGAAAGTAGACCCTATATCAACAACAAAAATGCTTCCTCAGAATTGGAAAAGAGTTGTTAGAGCATTGGAAGTATATCATGTAACCGGAAAGACAATTAGTCATTTCTATAAAAATCAAATTAAGCAGAGTAGTTTTGATTTTAGGCAGTATGGAATTGAATGGGAAAGAAGTCTTTTATATGAAAATATAAATAATAGGGTTGATTGGATGTTGGACAATGGTTTTATTGATGAAGTGAAATCGTTACTTGCAATGGGTTATAATAAAAACCTGAACTCACTTAACTCAGTTGGATATAAAGAAATAATTGCTTATCTCGAAGGAGAAATTTCTTTGGATAAGGCGGTTTATCTGATAAAAAGAAATACAAGAAGATATGCTAAAAGGCAAATTACATGGTTTAGAGCAGATAACAGAATCCACTGGTTAATTACTAAAAATGATGGCGATTTAGAGGACCATGCTAAAACAATTTTGCAATCAATAAATTGAGCAATGTTTAAATGAAAAAAAAGATTAGAATAGCATCGGGACAAGGGTTCTGGGGAGATTTAATTGATGCTCCATATCATCAAGTTACAAAAGGAGATATCGATTATTTGGTGATGGATTATCTTGCCGAAGTTACTATGTCAATCCTCCAAAAGCAAAAGAACAAAAATCCCAACTTAGGTTATGCTAAAGATATTCCTGAACTGTTACGAAAGATTCTCCCAATAGCAAACAGTAAAGGAATCAAAATTATTACCAATGGCGGCGGGGTTAATCCACAAGCATGTGCCGAAGCTTGTTTAAAAGTTGCCCGAGAATTGAACATTAAAAGTCTGAAAATCGGAATAATCATAGGGGATAATATCAAAGACAATTTGGATGAGATAATTGCTTCTGGATATGATTTGAAGAATATGGATACTGGTGAATCCATTAAAAAAATAAAGGACAAATTGCTTAGTGCGAATGTATATTTTGGTGCTTTCCCAATTGTTGAAGCTCTACAGGGAGGAGCTGATATTGTTATTACCGGAAGAACAACTGACACAGGATTAACCCTTGCACCAATGATCCATGAATTCGGCTGGTTTGAGAATCAATATGATTTGCTTGCAGCTGGTACAGTTGCAGGGCATGTTTTAGAATGCGGAGCACAAGCTTCAGGCGGCAATTTTTTAGGTGATTGGAAATCAATAAGGAATATGAGTGAAATTGGATTTCCGATTGCTGAAGTACTTCCTAATGGAGAAATAATTATTACTAAACACAGTGGAACAGGTGGAAGAGTTTCTTTTGATACCGTTGCTGAACAGCTTGTTTACGAAATTGGAAATCCCAAAGAATATATCACTCCCGATTGCGTTGCAGATTTTACTTCAATTAAACTGCAAGATTTAGGAAAAGATCGAGTTAAAGTTTATGATATTAAGGGCAGGGAAGCAACAAACTTTTACAAAGTATCATGTTCTTATTCTGATGGATATTCTGCAGTTGGAACACTAACTTATTCATGGCCCGAAGCTTTAACAAAAGCAAAATACGGAGATAAGATTTTGAGGCAAAGGTTAAAGAATCTAAACCTGAGATTTGATGAAATTCGAACTGAATTTGTTGGCTATAATGCATGCCATGAAACCCTTTCGCCGCAGCTTTCTGAGGACAAAATAAATGAAATAATGCTTCGAGTTGCGGTTCGTTCTCATGATTATGATTCAGTTGAAAGGTTTGGGAAAGAAATTGCACCACTAATTCTTACCGGCCCACCATCAGTTACAGGATTTGCAGGTGGCCGCCCAAAACCAAACGAAGTTGTTGCATACTGGCCGGCACTAATTCCCAAAAAACTTGTTACTCCGAAAGTTGAAATTTTAGAGATTTAACATGAAAAAAATAAAACTAATAAAAATTGCTCATGGCAGAAGCGGCGATAAAGGAAACGCAGCAAACATTGGTATAATTGCTTATGATGAAAAGGGGTATACAATCATTAAAAAATACCTTACTGCTCAAAAAGTTAAAAAACACTTCAAAGGTATATGTTTAGGCAAAGTAGAACGATTTGAACTGCCCAACATTCGAGCGCTTAATTTTCTTTTACATGATACCTTAGGCGGTGGGGGTACTGTTTCCTTAAAACATGATGCGCAGGGAAAGACTTTAGCTGCTGCATTATTAAGAATGGAGCTGGAAATAAAAGATTAAAAGTCAGAAATCAAATATTAGAATAATTTCATTTTTTTAACTTTTTACTTTTGGATTTACTTTTATATTTCAAAATAATACAGGATAAATGATGTACGAAGAAGAATTAAAGCAATTGAATACACTAAAAATAAGGATCAATAATCTACGAGGTTATCTTTGAAGTCGATACAAAAATAGAAAAGCATTCTTCGCTGCAGAATCAGACGACTGCACAAAGTTTTTGGAATGACCAAATTGCGGCACAAAAGGTATTACAGGAAATTAAATCTTTAGAAATTTGGATTGATCTTTGGAAAAATGTTAATACGAAAGCTATTTCTTTAGAAGAATTGATTTGGCTAGCACAAAGTGAAAATGAAGAATCATTTCTTCCTGAAATAAATAAAGAAATTTCCGAACTCAACAAAGCAGTTGAAGAAGCTGAATTTAAAAGCATGCTAAGCGGTAAAGATGATTCTCGGAATTGTATTCTTACAATTCACTCTGGTGCAGGAGGAACTGAATCACAGGATTGGGCAGAAATGCTTATGCGGATGTATGTAAGATGGGGTGAGCAGAATGGCTACAAAATGATATTGGTTGATATCCTCGAAGGAGATGGTGCGGGAATTAAGTCCGCAACGATTGAGGTAGAAGGTGAATATGCATATGGATATTTAAAAGCCGAAAATGGAGTTCACCGTCTTGTACGTATCTCTCCATTTGATGCAAATAAACGCAGGCATACAAGCTTTGCCTCTGTGTTTGTAATTCCCGAAATCGATGATACTATTGAAATAGACATTAACCCTGCTGACTTGAGGATTGATACCTATCGTTCCGGTGGAAAAGGCGGTCAAAATGTAAACAAAGTTGAAACTGCTGTTAGAATCACTCATATTCCTAGTGGAGTTGTTGCTGCTTGTCAAAGTGAAAGATCGCAGCTTCAGAATAGAACTAACGCAATGAAAATGCTTAGATCAAAACTCTATCAAATAGAAAGAGAAAAGCTAGAAGCTGAGCAAGATGAAATCGAAAAAAGCAAGATGAAAATTGAGTGGGGAAGTCAAATTCGTTCTTATGTTTTTCATCCATACAACATGGTTAAGGATCACAGAACCAACGAAGAAACTTCGGATGTTTTTGGTGTAATGGATGGTGATATAAATAAATTTATTAAAGCTTACTTACTAAAATTTAACCAGCAATAATTGAAATATTCATACTTTAATGCAGCGCTGATTGTTTTATTCATTTTATTTGTAAGTGCGCTTTCATTTTTTTCTCATGAAGGATTTCCAAAATCTGAAAGTAGTTCTATATCATTCCCATTTCTTTCAGAAAAACCTATCACCGAAGATGGATATTATGCTTTGACAGTTGCATGGAATATTGGTTCAGGCAAGGGCATAACTTATAACTACTCTGGGGAGACAACTGGTTTTCAACCACTCTACGTATTTTTACTTTCAGTAATTGCGAAAGCTTTAAATATTTTTGGATGGGGGAAAATTGAGTTTGTAAGAGCGGTACTGCTGTTTTCAGGACTGCTATTACTCATTTTCCTTCTTGTTATAAGAAACATATCAAAATTCTTACTCGCCGCATACGATAATAAATATGTGGGTTTATTAAGCACGCTTTTAGTCCTTTTTAATTACAAAGTATTTCTAAACTTTTTTAATGGTTTAGAAACGGGTCTTTATCTCATTTTTATCTCCTTGACAATTTTTTATTCAATCAGAATAATCTCAAATGATTTGAAACTAGGAAACCTTTTTTACCTTGGTTTATTGTTAGGATTAACCACTCTTGCAAGAATAGATTTTGTATTGCCTGCCTTTTTATTTCTTGTGTATTTAGTTTACAAAAGGAAAATGAAATTAATACAATTTGCTTACGTAATTTTTATCTACAGTTTGCTATTAATCCCTTGGCTGATTTATGTTTTTTCGGTTACTCATTCTTTTATACCAACATCAGTTTTAGTTCAATCGGCAGTTCCAAGTTTTTATGAGTTTCACTATCGCGTTGATCAACTAGTGCATTCAGTGCTAAATCCTTTTGTTCCTTTTTACTTCACTGGTTTAAAAAGTACTATTTTATTTTATATCCCTTCGATATTTATACTGCTAGTTTTATACAAAATATTTTTAGCAGAAAAACACATCTACAAATTAGAGCAAATAAGAATTTTCTACATTTGGGGATTATCATTTATTCCTTTGATAATAGTGTATGGTATTTACTCATCAGTTCCATACTTTTTCTTTAGATATTTATCATTTTTATTGGTTTTCACCCTGCCAATTTTAATTACAATGCTTGGTGATTATTTTGTCAATCATAGAAAAGAATTAGTACCTTCAATTATACTCTTAGCAATAATATTGTTTTCGGTTAATTGTTATGTGGGGTTATTTTCGGCGAGGAAGGGTTCTTCATTGGCAGTTAGAGCGGATTTTCTAATCAAGAATATTCCTACAGGGCAAAAAATTGGAATTTTTCAAAGCGGAATTGCTGGATTCTATTCTGAAGATGTAGTTAACTTAGATGGGAAGATGAACTTTAAAGCGCTTGAGTACGCTAAAAAAGGAGTGCTTGACAAGTACATTGATAGTTTGAAGATAGATATTTTGTTAGAGTGGAAAGAGGGATTCGTTTTGCTTAGGAAGAGCTATTTAGAAAATAATTGGAGCAAATTCCCAGAAACGGTGCCTGATAACCGAAGCATTATTTACTTAAGAAAAAAGCAGCTTAACAATATTTAAGCAATATCTCGCTTATACTTTAAAACAATTGAATGAAGAAGAGCAGGATAGTCAGTCATTATTCCGTTAATTCCCATTTTTACTAAGCATTTCATTTCCGTTTTTTCGCTGATTGTTGCACAAACTAGATATTTGATTACATTATCTAAACTTTTCTTAATCATTTTAACAATAAGTTTAATATCATTATGCATTACACGTCTGTAGGTTGACCAGCTTCCAACTGTAACCTGCCTTGGCCTCATCATCAAAGCAAAGCTATTATTTTTTTTTATAGCAGCATTCACTGCGCTGTGTTTTTTCGGATTAAGTATTATTCCAGGAGGTAAATCCGTATCTAATAAGTAGTTGTTGTTGGGGAAGTGTTTTTGCATTACCGAAAGAACATTGGGTTCAGCAGTTTCATGCACAATTTCAAACTTTGTTTGATATTTATTTTTTAACTCTTGAACCTTTTCGGCAATTTTAAGCACCAAGTCAGCTTGATCACCAGGTACTTTAATATCTAGAAAAATATACTTTAAGGTTTCTTTCCCAACACTCCATTCAAAAACCTCTTCTAATGTTGGAATATGCACATGTATCTTTTGTTCACTTCCATCTTGCTTAAGTGAAAAGAAGTACTGTTCTCTAACTTCTTTCAAAGTTAAATTATTAACCGGTTTATCAAAATTTTCCATTGGACGTAACGGTTTATACTTCATGTAAGGCTCAAATCCTTTTTGTCTGAGCACAGATACAAGTGAGCTGGGGTCCCAGTCATGATAAACAATCGGTATGTTGTCTTTAGTCAAACAGATATCCATTTCAAGAGCATTAGCATTTTGTTCCAACGCTTTTTCAAAAGATGGAATTGTATTCTCAACTTCTTCCGCTGGTGAACCGCGATGTCCGATGATAAGGAAAGGTTTTTCAACCAGTCTTTTACGTCGAACCCGTGGACAGAACCTCAGGAGTTCAACAAACCAATAGATTATAAGTGTGATTAGCTTCATGATAAAATTTTTTGTGGAAAATAAATAGTCCTATCTTTAACAATAAAATATGGAATTTTTTATTCGATGAAAAAGAAAAAAGTAGCTAGAATTACTCAAGGGGAAGATAAAGCCCGTTCAAAAATGAAAAAGCAAGATAAAAGTAAAAAGGATTTTTTTGACCGTGTTTATGCCGTTGTTGCAAAAATACCCTACGGTAAGGTGAGTACATATGGTCATATTGCTGAAGTTTGCGGAACAAGAGCATCGGCGAGAACAGTTGGATGGGCTGTAAATGGAGCCAAAGAATCAGGTTTACCGTGTCACCGTGTTGTAAATAGGTTTGGAGCTTTGACTGGCAGACTCCATTTCGGAAGTCCATTTATGATGGAAGAATTACTAAGATCCGAAGGTGTTACTTTTGATAAGGATGGAAATGTTAATATGGATAGACATTTATGGATACCGAAGATGAGGGTTAAAAGTAAGAGTAAGAGAAAGAGTAAGATGTAATTTGAAATATGTTCAGGTTTTTTATTTGGTTAGATGCAATAAAACCTTTCAATAAAAAACTTAACATAAGCACTTCAATAAATCTTCTTACTTTTACTCTTTCTCTTACTCTTAGAATTACTTTTTTCTAAAATTACTCTTACCATTCTCTCGAGTACCTGTTAACATTTATTGATGACACACCGGCATCAATGGTTAAATATATTTTGTTCTTTGCCGATTCAAAATTCTCCGTTCGATATAATCCGGCTTTCACTGTTTCGAATCCGTAAAAATGCTTGGAAGAAATTGCAACATCGGATTTTATTTCACATCCAGATGAATCAGGTATTTGTACATCAATTGAAGATGCTCCAGCGTCAATATCAATGAATGTTTGGGGGTGCTTATCTCCAATTTTCAGATCAAGGGAAGCAGCTCCGATATCTAGTTTTAGTGTATTTACTTTGTAAGGACTTAAGTCAAAATCTATTGCTGCCGCACCGATATCAAAATTCATATTCCAGATTGGGTTGGTATTAAGTTCCGTTTCAACTTTATTTTTATAACTTCCTTTACGCAGCTTAATCTTTGTTTTTTTCATTCTTACTTCAATATTGGCAGTATTGTCTGAATCGGTTTTGTTAAAGACATAATTATTCTTTAATCCAATAGCATGAATAGTAATAAGTTCCGCAGTTGGCTCTAATATTTTAAAGGAACCTGCACCTGCATCAATCAAAAAGTCGACATTTTTAATTTTAGAATCATATTTTGCAATGTAAACAGTGGTGTCCGAGTTTGAATTAAACTCGCCATCAGAAAATTCAAATTCAATATCTTTATCGCAAATGTTAAAAATGGACTGACTTGCACCATAAATTGAAAGTGCAAGCAAAATTCCAATTACAACTGCTAAAAGTATTTTCACAAAATCCTTGTTTATGATATATGATATTCCCCAAAATATTAGTACTAATGGCCAAAGCTTCCAAAGCTGCGAAAGATTTAAATCAACCAGAGCAAAATTGCTTATCAGAATTAAAGTACCGAGTGTTACTAAAAACACTCCCCAAAAAATATGTTTTGGTTTCATTTTAAAATCCTAAATAATTATACTTTTTTGGAATTTAGAAGCAAACTAATACCAATTGCAATTAATATAAGCGGCCAGAAATCTGCAAAATGAATTCTAGGAATAAAAATATCTGCCAAAAATATACAACCCAGAACAACTAATATAATTCCAAGATTTCTATTCCTACTAAGTTTCTTGTCTTCCAAACTTTTAAAATATTTGGCTGCAGCATCATCGTTTTGCGGGTTGTCTGTTGAAGAGGTTGTTCCTGCAGTGTTTTCAGATTTAAAACTTCCTCCAGCTTCAAATACAAATTGAGCCTGAGGAACTGCAATCCACAAAACTATGTAAGCTAATAAACCTGCACCATGGAATAAAAAGCTAACAACAAATAAAACTCGCACTAAAACTGGGTCAATGTCAAAGTATTCTGCTAAACCACCGGCAACTCCGCCAATGACTTTGTTTTTTATGGAACGATGTAATGTTTTTGTCATGATATTTCCTCCGTTATCTAATTTCCGATGGAAATATGAAATTAAAAACCTTAATTGTGAAGTTTTATTGTTTATTCGGCAAAATGAATTGAGGAGTGGTAGTGTGCACACTGTCCTGTACACTCTTAATGAGAGATCCTCTAAATTTTATCCTGAGCATATAATCCTAAAAAAAAAGCTTAATAAGTCAATTATATATTGTTTATCATTTATTGCTTAGTTAGTTTAATCCAGAGCTTTACTGGGATTTATATGAAAACTACATATTATCTAATCGTTAAAGTTGAGGGAGGCCTGCATGCAAAAATTCTTTACTACTCTTTATTCAACAATATTTTTTATTTTCCTATTTGGTGCAAATCAAGCTGCATTTCCTCAAGTGATTGAACAAGATTCACTTGCGTTAGTTGCATTATACAATAGCACTGATGGGGCAAACTGGGTTGATAAAACTAACTGGTTAACTGGACCAGTTCCTACATGGTTTGGCATTACAGTAACTGGAGATCGAGTTACTAAAGTGGAAATTCGATGGAACAATCTGGTGGGACAAATCCCACCTGAAATAGGAAATTTGACAGAGCTAACTTATTTATCACTAATCCAGAATAAACTTTCGGGGCCCATCCCTCATGAAATTGGGAATCTGAATAAACTTGTTAGATTGTTTTTATCGAGCAATCAACTTTCAGATTCTATTCCTCCTGAGATTGGAAATCTTAGCAATTTGCAGTTTTTAGGGCTTGAAGTTAATAAGTTATCTGGACCGATACCTGTTGAAATTGGTAACCTAAGCAATTTAATTTTTCTTACCCTCAACCAAAACAATTTTTCAGGCTCAATTCCAGTGGAGCTGTTTAACCTCACGGAATTACGTACTTTGCTGTTGAATGTGAATAAACTTTCAGGTGTAATTCCTCCTCAGGTTGGTAATTTAACAAAGGTTGAAATCCTAAGTTTTGCTATCAATAATTTAGAGGGACCATTGCCAGCAGAAATACAAAATTTAACACAACTTTTTCACTTGAGTGTCGGATACAACCAATTAACAGGAACGATTCCTAATTGGATCGGAAACCTGACAAATTTAACTGATTTAACACTGAGCGGGAATTTATTCTCAGGTGCTATTCCCAAAGAGATTGGTAATTTAACTAATTTATCTACTTTGTATATCTCACAAAATGAACTTTCGGATACAATCCCAGCAGAAATCGGCAATCTGGTGAATCTTACTCAGTTATTTTTAGATAACAATCAGTTACTGGGAGCTGTTCCGAGCGGATTTGCAAATCTAATTAAATTACAAGCACTTAACTTAAGCTATAATCATTTGACGGATTTGCCGGATCTTTCAGGTGATACAAGCTTGATTGATCTGCAAGTTCAAAATAATAAGTTTACCTTCGAAGATATCGAGCCTAATCTATTCGTTGTTAACTTTAATTACTCACCTCAAGAACTTTTAGGCGAAGAGCGGGATACTACAATCAATCATGGTTCAAATTTTGAATTTTCAGTTTCAGTTGGAGGATCCGCAAATCAATATCAATGGATAAAAGATGGCGATGATATTCCAGGTGCACAAAGCAATTCTTATATTATTACTTCAGCAGATTCTACTGATGCTGGATCGTACATTTGCAGAATAACGAATACTCTCGCTAACAATTTAACTTTGTATACAAATCGTATTCAATTAAATGTTTCCACGAGTGTTGATGCATCAGAAAATGGTAAAAAAATGCCTTTGGAATTTGATTTATCTCAAAACTATCCTAATCCGTTCAACCCCAGCACGGTAATTGAATATAAAATCCCTTCAAAAGAATTTGTAACTTTAACGGTTTTTGATGTACTAGGAAGGGAAGTAAGACAGCTTGTAAATGAAGAAAAAAACATTGGAATTTACTCTGTGGAGTTCAATGCTGATAATCTTTCCAGTGGAATTTATTATTACATCTTAAGTGCAGGTAATTTTTCTGATGTTAAAAAACTTTTATTAATCAAGTAATAATAGTCTAAAGTAAAATTTAGTGGTATTTCAACTGAGAAATTTGTAACTACGTGGGGCAAAGTAACGAAGCAATCCGTTATTTTTAATCATAGAATAGATCACTTTACTTCGCTTGTGAGGATAAATTAGTTTTACCCCCAAAATTTTACACTGAATAATTTATTCTGCTGCTTAGTCAAATTTATTTAATTGCGGCTTTAATTTTCTTTACAGCATCTTTTGAGTAATAACTGCACACACCTTTTTTAATTTCCGGTTTAAGATTCAGTGCTTTAATAGTTTTTGATACTACAGTACCAGACACGCCTAATTCTTTTGCTATAGCACCAGTTGATAATAAATCATTTTTTGCTGCAGGCATAAAGCTCCTCTTTAATTGATTTAATGACATCTAAATTAAGAAAAAGTTGTGTTGATATAACATTTCTGTTGCGATTTATTCAAAGTATTTATCAAGAAATCAACACTAATTCTAGAAAATGAGGTAATCTCATTATTTAGAGTGTCAACTGAACAAAATAAACCTGTGAGGTAAGCGCACAAGATCACTATTCTTATTGGTTTAAAATATTATATTAACTCACTAGTATTTTAGCGAATACTTGACAAACACAAAACTCTAAAAAAAAGCGTAATAGGAGGTATTATGAAGTGCTCTTCTTTATTAACGATTCTCTTCATGGCTTTGATATTGTCATTTAAAACATTTGCACAAGATGTTTCCCAAGATGAAATGATGAAAGCTTGGCAGGAATACATGACTCCTGGCACGGAACATGGAATGCTTGCCGAATTACAGGGGGAATGGGAGGGTGATATTACAATGTGGATGGATCCAAGTCAACCGCCTCAAAATTCAAAA